>NZ_JAYGIF010000002.1:0-181675 GCF_034931345.1 Pseudanabaena sp. CCNP1317
GAGTAGTTGTTTGACAATCTTAGGGAAGTTAGATAACATTGTTAACATTATTTTTTGTTTTGACGCTTCTAATTTATCAAATTAGAAGCGTGTTTTTCTAGCTTTTTTCTATCATTCAACACTTCTGTGTTTGATCTCATGATTAAGTGATGTATAACTTGAGTGAATTGTACTAAATGCAAATAAATCTTTACTATAAAATCTTCGAGTTTTAAAGCTTTGATTAAGTCAAAAAACATTCATTGTACCTGTTATATCTTCTGGTTGTACTTTTGGCGATCGCTACTAGAAAATCCTCTAAATACATTTAATATAAGTGTTTACTGTAACAATTTAAATAGTTTTAACCCATCTCATGCAATTCATTCAATTTGTAATATTCGTCTATACACGATTTATGACATGCAAGTGTAAAGATAGTTGCAGTGAGTAAATTACTGATTGATACTCTGTTTATTCAATGGAATCAATCGCAAGTATTTAAGTGTCTCAATATAACTAAGAACCGAATTTAAAACCTATGCTGACTCTATAAATCTAGGTTTTAGGGTTTAACAATTAATTGAGGCTACTTACTTAGTAACACTTACACCTACATAAATTACACAAAATAATTGAGTGTCAAATTATGTTTTTCCACAAGAAAGATCCCATTCATACTGTACAAGTCGATAAGGCTGATCCTCGTTTTGCTCAACTCTTATTAGAGCAATTTGGCGGAGCAACAGGCGAGCTTTCCGCAGCTTTACAATACTGGGTACAGTCATTTCATATTGAGCTTCCAGGCATCAAAGATATGTTGCAAGACATCGCCATTGAAGAGTTTGGACACTTAGAAATGGTAGGAAAGCTGATTGAAATCCATACCAAAGATGTTGATCAAACGGAAGCCTATAAAAGCACTCTTTTTGCAGTGAAAGGCATGGGACCGCACTTTCTGGATAGTCAAGGTAGTGCTTGGACTGCCACCTACTTAAATGAAGGAGGCGATGTAGTGCGTGACCTCAGAGCCAACATTGCCGCAGAGGCAGGCGCTCGCCAAACCTACGAAGCTTTGATTAAACTCGCAACGGATGATGGAACTTTAAAAACATTACATCACCTGCTGACCAGAGAGATTTCTCATACGCAGATGTTCATGAAAGCTTTGGATTCTCTTGACAAGTTAACTGATCCTTTCTTTGGGAATATTCAGCCTGACGAAACTGTGAAGCTGTACTACAACCTGTCATCTGACGGTAGTGGTAAAGACGAAAGGGGATCTTGGAATTCAGAGCCTGACTTTGAGTACATTGCAGACCCACTAAATCACTCCTCTAAATCAGCTTCTAAGTAACTAGTGTTATGCAGAGTGAAAATCTGCCCTCATCCCTCAGCCCCTTCTCCTGCGGGAGAAGGGGAGCAAGATTGCTAATGCTTTCTAGTTCCCCTCTCCTGTAGGAGAAGGGCTAGGGGTGAGAGTTTTAGCTAACTTCTGTATGCACTGAGTAAACAACTAAACCATCAATTTATTAACGGATTAAAAGATTATGATTGGACAAATTGGACAAAACAGACGTGCTACAGGTACATTCTCGACTCACCACGACGCTGAATCAGCTTTGGGTGAATTGAGAAGTAGCGAATTCAATATGGATCAAATTTCGATCATTGGTAACAATGTTAATCGCAATTCTGATATGGCTGGCGCTCAAAAAGGTGAACACCTTAATGATCTTGACAATAAAGATATTGACAACAAAGTGGGTGAAGGTGCTGCTACAGGGGCTGCCTCTGGTGGTGCAGTTGGAGGACTAACTGGCTTGCTCGTAGGATTGGGACTTGTTGCCATCCCTGGAGTTGGCCCTGTGATGTTGGCTGGTGCGGCGGCTACGGCTTTGGCGACGACTCTCACTGGTGGTGCGATCGGCGCAGCCGCAGGTGGTCTCGTAGGAGGATTGGTTGGTTTGGGTATTCCCAAAGACCGTGCCAAAGTCTATAGCGATCGCGTAGATCAAGGAGATTACTTGGTAATGGTTGACGGCAATGATCAAGAGATTCGCCAAGCTGAAGAGATTTTCCAACGTAACGGTATCCGTGAATGGGGCATTTACAACTCTGATAATGCTTCTACCAGAACAGGTGATGTCTCTTTGAGATAAGTAACTGACTCACCAATTAAATGCAATTTCCAAAAAGATTGCGATGCAATCTTTTTGGAAATTGCTCTGCTTCATGAGCCCTAAACAGACTGTATCAAATTGAGGAATTCTTGCTATGAATAAAAAAATTGCTTCCCTGCTACTAACGAGTTCTCTTTTAATTACAGTAGTATCTTGCACCGATGCTCGAACTTCATCTGATGCTCCTGAGCCTAACGCAAACTACAGCACTAGTAACCCTACCGCCTCGCCCCAAAACACTCAAGCGGCTGTGGATGATGCTCAAGATGAAACTCGTAAGAGGCAGTTGGAATCTAACATTCGTGCGCGTGAGCAACGCAATGACGCAATGGGTGATACAGCAATGCGACCAGATAGTGATCTGGCTAGTGAAGTTCGCAGCAAATTGGAAGCGAATATTCCTAGAGGGATTTTAACTGTAGAGTCCAAAGATGCAAATGTTGTCGTGTCAGGAACCGTTTCTTCTGCTGAGGAACTTGAGAGAATCAAGAGTTTAGCAATGGAAATCAAGGGTGTTAAAACCGTCGAGGTTAAAGCAACAATGAACTAATTAGTAGGGACAATTCATGAATTGCCCCTACTAATTAACATAAGTCGTTCTGAACCATGATCTCCATCATCAGCATGGGATTTTCTCAGAAGTCATCAGATTGATTAGACAATAATTATTTGGAGAACTACTATGCAAACTAATACACCACAAGCTGAAGCAGCAGAAGTTATGCAGCGCAATGCTTGGATTTCAGGATTTACACCACAAGCTGAACTCTGGAACGGTCGTCTTGCGATGATTGGATTTGTCTCAGCGATCGCGATCGAACTATTTACACATCAAGGTGTTCTCCATTTTTGGGGCATCCTTTCGTCAGGTGTAGTTCCAGGTTCGTAAACTTAAAGAACCAATTTGTGATGGCGCGGCTTTGCCGCGCCATCACAAAGTTGTCTGTGGCTTAATCGCTTTTGCTAATGTCACTCCTGCGATCGCATCTCAGGACAACCAAATCATTGACAACCTGACTATGCCGAACATTCAGAAAAAATCTGAAGAGATATTAAAAACTAGTCCCTACAATACTAATCCAGAATACACATCTGGTGATGCGTCAAATCAAGGTTTAAATGAGATTCAAGGAACTGCTGATTTCAATAAAATGAAGCGAACTTCCAATGAAAATACACTACCTGTTGTAAAGCAAGTTGGAAAGGCTCTTGATAAAGCTGGTGATCAAATTAACTCTGCTACAGATGACTCCTTAAACAAAGCTGGCGATGCAGCTAGCTATGTAAAAGACAAGGCAGGAGAGGCTCTGAACACCTTGACTGACAAAGCTTCGGATACCGCTAAAGCAATCAAAAACAAAGTTAAATCTTAAACAGATTAGGACTTACTTTCTACCAGTTAAAGTTGTGCGTATAGCGCTTTTCAACTAAGCGAGGTACAAAAGTTTGTTTCCCCACCGAAGGCGGGGAAACAAACCCGTACTTCACTAGACTGATAAACGCTATAGCTCCGCCGCGCCCAACTTTACTGTGATAACTGGTGTTATGTGGAAGAAAGAATTTCTGTGATAGCAAAAGTCTAGGGCTGGCACGGGGGCACAGCCCCTTGTATCTAGGAAGAAAAGTAAAGGATAAAATCTTTACTAAGATCCAACAAGCAAAGGCAGAGATAAACTCGAGCAGCCCCTACAAAAATCTAAATTATTGGGGTAGGGGCAATCCCCCCGTGGTTGCCCTGCTTCGCTATCAGCAAGAGGTTCATTATCTGAGTTCCACGTAATATCAGTTATATTAGTTGTGATTGGAAGATTATGCATTGAATTTATTGTAAGTAGATCACCATAGAGAATCTGTCCCGCCCGCTACGCGGGCGGGACAGATTTCTAGGTTTGGACAAACCAAAAAGAAGAGTGGCGGCGCGAAGCGCCGCCACTCTTCTTTTTTAGTTTTAACGTGACGTGAATTAGGAACGCTATAGTTAGTTGGTTGAAACAATTGCAATTAATTGCAATTGTTAGAGGTTTAAATCTGATGATTAGCTTTGTTGATTTTGTAGTTGCTCAATTTCGTGAATAACTCTGGCTTGACTAGACATTAAGTGATTGCTTAGAGCCGTGAAAGCTTCTTCATGATTACGCTGTACGATCGCTTCATATATTTGACGATGCTCTGATCTGATCTCTAAAACCTTGAGATTTTGCTGCACCGTCTGCATTCGCAATAAAGCCATCTTGTCAAATAGCTGATCCAGCAAAAGCGCTAACCAAGGATTACCAGAACATTCAGCGATCGCCCGATGAAATTGATAATCAATATGTAGTAACTGGTAACTAGTTAGTTGATTTGGTTGCTGAGCGATCGCCTTTTCCGCCTGTTGAATAGCCAACTCGATTTTTCCCAACTGCTCACTATTAGCATTTTTGCAGGCTTCTAGTACTGATTCTTGTTCTAGTACCAAGCGGCAACGATAGAGATGTTTTGCATCAGCCGTTGAAAAACTAACCACTCGCAAATTACCATTGTCATCAGCAACGACAAGCTGTTCTTGTTGCAATTGCTGTAGAGCTTCACGGATCGGTGTACGACTAACTTGCAATTTCTCGGCAATTTGAGTTTCTACTAAACGTGAGCCAGCTAAAAATTCCCCTGACAATATAGCTGAGCGCAAAACCTGATAGGTTTGCTCACGTAAAGATTGCGAACGCTGGATAGGACGTGGTGAAGAGAGCAACAATCAGAAATCTCCTAAAATCTGTATGAATAATTTTCTATGATTTTAACTATAACCAGATCAGCAGAAATTATGAAAGTTTTATTTGATTTGCCTTATTTGTTTTGCCTTAGAAACCATTTAAGAATTACTTTCTGCGGTCAAAAGTTCTAAGAGATCCCACTCAATCCACCTTTTATAAGGGGGAAGAGTTCAAATTCTCCCCTCTTTTTAAGGGGGCTGGGGGGATCTAAACAATTCTTAAATGATTTCTTAGAAGTTGCACCTTAAAGATTGGATCATAGCGACCATGACTAATCTCTAAACAGACAATGGGCTTAATCCCATTGTTCCTCAATTTTTCAATACATTTTAGTTGCCAAGTAGCTAGGTAAAATTAAATATAAAACCCCAAGATCTGTAGTGCTGGCTGTGCCTACGCCACAGATTTTGACTCTAGTTTTAAATATATCTAACTACTTATAAATAACGCATGTATTAATCATAAACATGTGTATACAGTATATTGTATTCATAGTCTATTACTTAATATATCTTCAAGGAATAATCTGAGTCATGATAGCGCTACTCCCCAAACTGGCGATCAATTGCGATCGCCTTGATCGCAGTCTTACTGAACTTGCCGAAATTGGCAAACTGCCCAATGGTGGGGTATGTCGGCTAGCTTTTTCAAAAGAAGACATTCAAGCCCGTGCATTAGTTACATCTTGGATGCAAGAAGCTGGTATGTCAGTGCGTAGTGATGCAGTTGGAAACATTATTGGTACTTATGCAGGAACAGAATCAAAAGCTGCTTTGGCGACAGGCTCTCACATCGATACCGTACCCGTTGGAGGACGCTACGACGGTTGCTTGGGCGTTTTGGCGGGAATCGAAGTGGCGCGAGTGTTACAGGAAAATCAGGTGCGGATGTGTCATCCCTTTGAGGTAATAGTTTTTTCTGACGAAGAAAATAGTGTGATTGGCTGTAAAGCGATCGCAGGCAATGCCCCCATCGATCCTGAACGATACCGTCGCAAAGATGGCACTTCAATTCAAGACTGCTTAAAAAATGTTAGTGGTGATTGGGAAAAGCTGCATACAGCCAAACGCGATCGTCACGAAATCGCCGCTTTTATCGAACTCCATGTGGAGCAAGGTGGTGTACTTGAAGCCTTAGATAAACAAATTGGTGTAGTCACAGGAATAGTCGGTCAATATCGCTTCATGGTGACAATTATCGGTCGCCCAAATCATGCAGGGACCACACCGATGCATATGCGAAAAGATGCTCTTGTAGCGGCTTCTCAACTCGTCCTCGCCATCAATCGTCTTGGTGTCGAAACAAAGGGTGAACAAGTAGCAACAGTAGGACATATGACAGTATCACCTAATGCTACTAATGTTGTGCCTGCGCGAGTGGATCTGAGTATCGATTTGCGTGACCTCTCCGAAGAAAATCTTCTCTATTTAATCGCACAAATTGAAAAAGAATGTGAAGCGATCGCCCGAAGCACAGGTACAGAAATCAACATTGAGCAGAAACTTCATGTGCTGCCAACTCCAGCCAAACCTGAATTAATGGAGGCGATCGCCAATGTATGTCAAGAACTCAAACTTAGTTATGACTATCTACCCAGCCGTGCAGGGCATGACGCACAAGAGATTGGTCGCATTACGGATATGGCGATGATTTTTGTGCCAAGTCGTGATGGTATTAGCCATTCTCAAGATGAATATACCTCTCCTGAACAATGCGCTCAGGGAGCGAATGTTTTATTACATACTCTTTTAGCGATCGATAAATTGCTGTAAATTAACGTCAGTTCGACGAAAGCGAAAAATGGTAAGAATCGCTTAGCGATTCTTACCATTTTTCGCCATTTGCTTCGTGCGAAGCACGCCGCAAATGGCTATATCGAACTCACGTTAAATTACACCAAAGCATAGGACATAAAACCCAAAAGAGAATGACGGTGCTTAGCACCGTCATTCTCTTTTGGGTTTTGATTTTTTCAAACTAAAATCCACGTACATCTTGCGGTAAAAAAGCGCGATCGCTTGGCAACATCGCAACAGGTTCTGTCAACGTAAAATCACCTTTCACAATCCAATCCTTCAGAGTTTTAGCTGCTTCTTCTGATAAATGTAGGCTTGCTAGAGGTGCTGTGCGAACCGTTGAACCAGAGATCGTGATCTTGCCAGACTTGAGTTGAGCATAGGAAACAGAACCAAAAATCGGACGTACTCGCCTCGGAATTGAGAAGTCAATCACAGGTGCAACTAATTCTTCATCTAGTACGGAGGCTCTTGCAACAACTTCTTCGTTAATTACAGGTAATGGTACAGCTACACCCATCATCAAAGATGCCCCATAATTACGGAAATAGCAGCCACGCACCCATTCAGAAGTCATTTGTTTAGCATCACCAATCAGAGCAAGTGTCGCCGCAGGACCAATCGGAGTACGGTTCTCTAAACGCTTTTGCAATGGGAAATGTTGGGTTCCTTCCCACGCCACATAGCCAATCCCTCCGCCCATGAAAATGCGTGTACCAATCCCAATTAATTGCAAATCGGGATCATTCCATAACGGTGAAATTGCCCCTGGATTGGAGTAAACAGCATTACCTAAACGGGGTTGCAGGGGACCTAAATAAGTATAGAGAGTCTCCTCACCTCCATTTACACCAACAATAAAATTCTGATAGAGATTGCGAGGATTAAATAGATAGAATTGATTAATTGATTCTTTGGTAATCGTTGTTTCAAAATTGGCGCGAGGATAGCAATCATTGGGATGCCCGATCGCCTTAAAGCTCACCGTCTTCCCTGCGATTAAATCTGCAATTACATGCCCACCACCACGATATAGGGGTGCTTCATCCGTAGGATCAGCTTCTTGGGTTGCACCTAAATAAATGTCAACAGCCCCAAACCCCGCGTAGGCTGGTACACCATCAATCCAACAAGTACGAATTTTAATTGGTGGATCTGTATGTCCTAGATTCAGAATTGCCCCCGATGATTCCATCGGCTCAAATGTGCCTGTCACGATCACATCAACTTGTTTGGCAGCTTGGGTGACACCGATATCAGCGACAAGGGCTTTAAGTTCGGTAGCCGTGAGGACTTTAGCCTTACCAGCTTTGATTTTGGCATTAATATCAGCGATCGTTTGAGGCATAGGACTTTGCTAAATGGCAGTTACATCAAGTTAGAAAATAGCGTAGCCATTTCTTAACTTGAAAACCCACACTGGGTTTGTTTTTTTAATTCACGAAAGTGTGACAACACTTTCGTGAATTGATACTATCTAGAATATAGCGATTTGCGCTCTCATAAAAAACTAAAGGGGATGCTAAGCATCCCCTTTAGTTTTTTATAATGACCAGCCGTTACTGGATAACGTACCTGCATGAATGCGATCTAAGGCTCGTTTACCACCCCAGCGATCGACAATTTTATCGTCATATTCGTCAGCAATTTCCATCACGGCTCTCACTGAGGACTCTAGTTCTTTCATGTCACAAGTCGAGCCAACAATTGAATGCTCAAAAAGAATTTCACTATCGGGCGATATCCCAAAGGCTCCAAAAATCATTTTGGCATTTTCTTCGAGTAAATATCGCATTAAGTCTGGCTTTAACTCGGCTCCAACTACTACATAAGAGCGTGTATTAATAATTGCATCATCTTCGTCCCAAGGAAAAATTAGCACCTCCACTAGTGCCGATCCCATAAATATGCCTAATCCTGGTATATCTTGACGAGCGCAAGGACATTTGCCAAATATCTCTTGCATCCACGTTACTACTTTTTCATAACAGGCTTCTTGAGCAGTAGTTTGAAATTTCAAGTTATTAGCCTCCATGGTTTGAAAACACTTTGTGATTTTGGCAATCAATAGTAGTAGGGGTTTTGCGATTTAATAAAGAACCAATTGTTTGTGGCGCGGCTTCGCCGCGCCACAAACAATTGGTTCTTTATTTTACTGCGCGTCCTTAATTAGATTAATCAGACTATACCTATACACAGCCACATTTTCAAATGAAACCCCAAAAATGGGATGCGGCGCGAAGCACTACATCCCATTTTTGGGGTTTCATTATAACGCCTTGTACTATGATGGATAAATCTTAAGAGATACAAAAATTTTGCCTTATCACTTCTTACGTTTAGGAGGAAACATAGTTGGCTAGTCGCTTCTTATTTACATCTGAATCAGTTACGGAAGGTCACCCTGATAAAATTTGTGATCAAATTTCCGATACGATTCTCGATACCTTATTGGCTCAAGATCCGCGATCGCGTGTCGCAGCCGAGGTTGTAGTTAACACGGGTCTAGTCTTGATCACAGGGGAAATCACAACTAAAGCGCATGTCAACTACGTCGATATTGCTCGTAAAAAAATTGCAGAAATTGGTTATACCAATGCTGATAATGGCTTTTCGGCAAATAGCTGTGCGGTAATGGTCGCGCTTGACGAACAATCTCCAGACATTGCTCAAGGCGTAAACGTAGCACTTGAAGCCCGCACTGGTGCAGAAGAAGATGCCGCCCTCGAAGCAGTTGGCGCTGGTGATCAAGGGATTATGTTTGGATTTGCTTGCGACGAAACCCCTGAGTTTATGCCCATGCCGATCGCGATCGCTCACCGCTTAGCGCGTCAGTTATCAGTGGTTCGTAAAAATGGCACTTTGGCTTATTTGCGTCCCGATGGTAAAACTCAAGTCACCGTGGTTTATGAAGGTGACAAGCCTGTGGCGATCGATACGATCCTGATCTCGACTCAACATGATGCGGCGATCGATGGCATTAGTGATGAAGCCAAAGTCCAAGAAAGGATCAAAGCTGATCTCTGGAAACATGTAGTTTTGCCTAGCTTTGCCGATACTTCAGTTAAGCCCAATGACCAAACTCGCTATTTGGTTAACCCCACAGGTAAATTTGTAATTGGTGGACCACAAGGCGACTCGGGTCTGACGGGACGCAAAATTATTGTTGATACTTACGGCGGCTATGCACGTCATGGTGGCGGTGCTTTCTCAGGCAAAGATCCCACAAAAGTCGATCGCAGTGCCGCCTATGCAGCTCGTCATGCTGCTAAAAATATTGTGGCGGCTGGGCTTGCCAGTAAGTGCGAGTTACAAATCAGCTATGCGATCGGTGTGGCGCGTCCTACCAGTATGCACATCGAGACATTCGGCACAGGCAAGGTTGATGAGGAAACTCTACTACGCTTAGTCAAGGACAATTTTGATTTGCGCCCTGCGGCAATTATCAAGAATTTTGATTTGCAAAATTTACCAAGCGATCGCAAGGGGCGTTTCTATCAAGATGTGGCTGCCTATGGTCACATGGGACGCAATGATCTAGACCTCCCTTGGGAACGTCTAGACAAAGTAGAAATCCTGAAAAATAACGCTTAATTTTATAAAGAAGAAAGGTTCGCTAAGCGAGCCTTTCTTCTTTATGCGATGGTATTGTTATGTTTGTGGTATACATGCATTCAACATGGAATATAGAAGACTAGGTACAAGTGAACTCTTGGTGTCCGAAATTTGCCTAGGAACAATGACCTATGGACAACAAAACACGATCGCCGAAGCCCATGAACAACTAGACTATGCGATCTCTCAAGGGATCAATTTTATTGATACTGCCGAGATGTATCCTGTACCACCCAACTCTGAAACCCAAGGCAGAACTGAGAAATATATTGGTGAATGGCTATCACAACCACACATTAAGCAGCAGCGCGATAAATTAATTATTGCTACCAAAATTATTGGTTCGGGTCGTAATTACAAATGGCTGCGAGATGATTCAAGTGCTGCTCTAAGTCGTAAAAATATTTTACAAGCTGTAGATAATAGCTTGAAACGCTTACAAACTGACTACATCGATCTCTATCAAATTCACTGGCCTGATCGTAATGTACCAATGTTTGGACAGGTGGACTTTGATCCTGAGCAAGAGCGAGAGATGGTCAGTATTGTAGAGCAACTAGAAACCTTTGCTAAATTAATTCAGGCAGGTAAAATTCGCTGCTTGGGGGTCAGTAATGAAACTGCATGGGGCATCTGTGAATTTAGTCATGCAGCGAAGAGATTAGGTTTACCAAGAATTGTATCGATTCAAAATGCTTATAGTTTGCTTAACCGCACTTTTGATAGCCACCTTGCGGAGGCCTGTTATCGAGAAGAAGTAAGTTTGCTTGCCTATAGTCCACTAGCCTTTGGACATTTGTCTGGTAAATATGTTCAAGGTACAGCAGAAAATACACGTATATCTCTATTCCCGACCTTTGGACAGCGCTATCAAAAAGTTAATGTCAATGAAGCCACAGAAAAGTACGTGGCGATCGCTCAAAAATATAATCTATCATCGACGCAATTAGCTTTAGCTTTTGTGAGAAGTCGTTGGTTTGTGGCAAGTACAATTATTGGTGCGACGAAGATGGCCCAGCTTAAGGAAAATATTGACAGTGCTAATATTCAATTAGATGCGGAGATTTTGGTGGAAATTGACAACGTTCACTCTCGCTACTTTAATCCAGTATCTTAGGTTATCTCTGAATAATGTTTAGACACTTTATGTACTTGTGCAAAATAAATTACCAAAACCTATAAAGTTGCGCTCTGCAAGAGCGCAACTTTATAGGTTTTGCTTTGTCATTAATTATGTCTAGCTACAGAAATTTTCATTATGAAACCGATTTTGGTGTTTTCAGCGCCTTCGGCGCTGAAAACACCAAAATCGGTTTTTTGAAAGCCCGCCGTTGGCGGGCTTTCAAAAAACCGATTTTTATAATGAGAATTGCTGATCTAGCTAATTATGTCTAAACATTATTCAAACTATAGTACCTGTTTAGCCCCATGAAAATAACATCCCGTAAAACGCTAATTTCCTTTCTTGCTGCCGTTAGCTGTCAAATCCTGATTGCTGACAGCGCACCTTCAGCAACCATACCTGATAGTGGAAATGTAATTCAATTAAATGGACAGCCTTGGTCAGGACGTTGGATTAGAAGAGTGGAGCAAGGGCAACAAAGCTTCTATGTGCAGGAAGATTGGCTAACAGGTGGCTTAGGTGTGCAGATGCTGGATTCGGACAAAGCCGATCGCCAAAGATTGCGATGGTTTTCGAGTCCTACATTTTCGCGAGTTGCCTTTGATAATACAGGTCGATTTCGCTATCTCGATCTTGCGCCTTTCGCTGAGCAATGGCGGACAGAAATAGCAGGAAATTCCCTGAATATTTACACCCCCGATGCGACCATGCAAGCTGTGCGGCGAAGTAAACAGCCTTGGGGCGATCGCCTTGTGATCGATTTGAATCGGCGGACTCCTTGGCGCGTTAATCAGCAGGGCA
The DNA here is from genome assembly GCF_034931345.1 of Pseudanabaena sp. CCNP1317. NCBI lineage: Bacteria > Bacillati > Cyanobacteriota > Cyanophyceae > Pseudanabaenales > Pseudanabaenaceae > Pseudanabaena > Pseudanabaena sp. CCNP1317. The sequence goes on from NZ_JAYGIF010000002.1 coordinate 12,251, forward strand.
ATGTGATTACGGTAATTGTATCGGCTGAGGTAGCTGCGGATTTACCCATTGGCACAAATGCGATCACAGGTAATTTAGTCAAGTCGGTTAATGTGCAGCCACAGGGCAAATTAACCCAGATTCAGATTCAAACGAATGCGCCGATTAATCCTGCGATCGAGATGCTTAGTAGTCCGACACCTAAGATTGTGATCGATTTACGACGTGATTATGTACCACCAAGTTTAACTGTGCAATGGGCGGAAGGATTGCGAAGAATTGAACGAGTGGTGGAAATTCCCAACAAACCAAAGAATGATAAAGATCCGAAAACAATTAAGTTTGCGGTAACGGCTCTAGAAGTTGATTTGAAATCTCCACAATTAAAATTACGCGCTATCTGGAGTAATCCCGATGGCTCTCCTAACGGAATCTTAGGTTTGATGCCTCTGCCGCAAATGGTGCAACAGGCGCAAGCGGTAGGGGCGATTAATGGCGGATTTTTTAATCGGATTCGGAAGTTACCCGTTGGCGCAATTCGGGAAGGAAATCGTTGGTTAGCAGGAACGGCGCTAGTAAGAGGAGCGATCGCTTGGAATGAGAAGGGTGAAACGCTGATTGATCGCCTAAATTTCAAAGAGGAAATCAGTACCGCCAGTCAAATCACGATTGCGCTGACTAATCTCAATAGTGGCTATGTTCAGAGAGGAATTGCTCGTTATACACCTAATTGGGGAAGTGTATATTCACCACTTACCGAAAATGAACTTTTAATTGTAGTTCGAGGCGATCGCGTCGTGGCTCAATATCAAGGCGGTGCAGTGGGTGTGGGGCAAATCACCATTCCTAACGACGGCTATGTTTTAGTAGCGAGACAAACGCCTGAAGCGGCTAAACAATTACCTGTTGGTATGACTGTCCGTGGTCGTCAGGCTTTCATTCCTGATAAGTTTGCGAATTTCCCTAACTTAATTGGTGCTGGCCCCTTACTACTTAAAAATGGAAGTCTATCCTTAGATGGAAAATTAGAACAATTTCAAGCAGGATTTGATACTCAAGCGGCTAATCGTAGTGCGATCGCTACTACAAAAGAGAAAGGTAAACTAATCCTTGCCACTGTTCAAGCTGCACCTGAAGGCGTTGCTCCTAATCTCTTGCAAACTGCGGAAGTTCTCAAAAAGATGGGAGCAGTTGATGCGCTTAATCTTGATGGTGGTAGTTCTTCGAGCTTATTTTTAGGTGGGGAAATTCTCAATCGTCCAATAACAGCAATTGCTCCTGTACATAATGCGATCGCCATTTTCATTACTCCACCACCAGCTAAACCGCAATTCTAAACCTATTTGCATTTTGCCATAGGCAAAATGCAAACCCCAAAACCTTATTTCATTCAAGCAGTTCACCGAAGCGATCACGATATTTTTGCAGCATTGCCTCCATCTCATCAAGCTTTACTGCTGTTTGCTCCGCACGTTGATGTTCTTGCTCAGCCCGTAAGAACTCTTGCTCAGCCCGCAGACGCTCCTTATTTGCGCGTAAGCATTCCTCCTCCAGCATGGTATTAATTTCGATATAAGAATAAAACTTAGTTCCATCAGGACGATAGATTTGCAACTCATCAGTGAGATTAAAGCGAATACCCAATCGAGGGCTGACCCAATCATGGGATTCGGGAATGGTATCCAAACTCCCTGCATTCCTAATCAAAACCTCAAGATTGTTGTTGGTAGGATTGTAAATGTAATATTCCTCAACGCCATAGCGATCATAAAAAATCAGCTTTTTTGCCATCTCTACAGATTTATTACTAGGCGAAAGAATCTCAAAGACAACTTGAGGCGCAATATTTGCTTCTTCCCATTGCTTATAAGAGCCGCGATCACCCTTTGGACGACCAAAAACCACCATCGTGTCAGGAGCCGCCGCAATTTGAGTTTGTCCTTCAACGGGATACCACAACAAGTCGCCAGCAACAAATACTTGAGGATCGTTAGCGTATAGCCAGTCAATATTTTGCTGAATTGTCAAAATCCATCGAAACTGCTTGGTATTATCTGCCATCGGTTTCCCGTCACTTTCGGGATAGGTAATTTCGGGTTGGGCTAGTTGTTTTTGGCTCAGTTGGCTGACCATTGGCTTTGGCTCCTGAACTTATTAGTTATTTTTATTGTACAGCGATTTTTACTGAGGCAATTCGCCAAAGCGATCGCGATATTGTTTTAGCATTGCCTCCATCTCTTTAAGTTGTTGTGAAGCTTGTTCGGCACGCTGGTACTCTTGTTCGGCGCGTACAGATTCATGCTCTGCTCTTAAGCTTTCCTGCTCCAACATTCTATTGATTTCGATATAAGAATAGAACTTAGTGCCATCAGGACGATAAATTTGAAGTTCTTCACCAGAAAGATCGAAACGAATCCCCAACCTAGGACTGACCCAATTATGAGATTCAGAAATACTATCCAAACCATTACGATTTCTAGCCCAGATTTCTAGATTGTCATTCGTAGGGTTATAGATGTAGTACTCTTCGACATTATAGCGATCGTAAAAAAGCAGCTTTTTTGCCATCTCTACAGATTTATTACTAGGCGAAAGAATCTCAAAGACAACTTGAGGCGCAATATTTGCTTCTTCCCATTGCTTATAAGAGCCGCGATCACCCTTTGGACGACCAAAAACCACCATCGTGTCAGGAGCCGCCGCAATTTGAGTTTGTCCTTCAACGGGATACCACAACAAGTCGCCAGCAACAAATACTTGAGGATCGTTAGCGTATAGCCAGTCAATATTTTGCTGAATTGTCAAAATCCATCGAAACTGCTTGGTATTATCTGCCATCGGTTTCCCGTCACTTTCGGGATAAATAATTTCAGTTTTGCTCAGTTGACCGACCATAGTTTTTGGCTCCCGAACGTATGGAGATTTCTTATTATAGCTGTCGCCATTCTTGTTAGGACATAAAGCCCAAATAGTGTGAGGCGGCGCTTTGCGCCGCCTCACACTATTTGGGCTTTGAATTGTCCTGATACAGGTTGCTATAGCTATATATCGCGATTTTTTAAGACGGTAGTTCACTGAAACCATAAAAGAAAAAGCACCCAAAGGGTGCTTTTTCTTTTATGGTTTGGCTTTAGCCTCGATCGCTTCTAGACGACTCTTCAAATCCTGATTGTCTTTGCGAACTTGATCAAGCTCTTCACGTAGTTGCTTCAATCCTGCATCCTTACCGATCGCTCTCTGGACTCGTTGAACGGCTTCATCGGCAACACGGCGCACCCTTCCATCAGGCGTAGAATCAGAGAGCGATCGCAATACGCCGATGGCTGCTGCACTATCGACTTGCCCAAGAGCGCCGACAACAGCCATCTGGGTTAAAAAGAAAGTTTCTTGAGCAATTACTTTTAGACGATTGAGAATCTTCTCAGTCTTTGGTTTCGATTGGGATTTGCCCATTGCACCTAAAGCTCGAATTGAAGCTAAACGCAATGGCTGTGGGACATCAGGCTCCGTATATTTGAGAACTGTTTCTAGAGCCTCATCGGAATCTTTGAGTTTGGACAAACCCGCGATCGCGCCCGATCTCACCACTTCATTCCAACCTGCTCTCTCTTTGAGAACTGTCTGTAGTAGCTTCACTACCTTAGAAGGTTCTCGCTCTGAACTTAAAGCTGCCGCCAAGTCCCCTGTCAGTCTTGCGGCAGTAGCTTCCACATTGTAGCTAGGATCGCCTTTTTTGATGAAAGGTTTGATCAGATCCAAACTCTTCTGTACCTTGTTTTGGGCTAAACCATTAATTACTGCCATTCTCACCTTGGCATCTGGATCTTCTAATCCCTTAGCCAAAGCCTCAAAAGCTTGATCAAGTTTAATCGCCGCAAGATTTTCAGCAATCTCCACACGCACACCCCAGAATTTCTCATCGATAAGGGCTTGTCCGAGCGCTTTTACCGCTTCCAAGCCACCTTTTTTAGCTAAGGCTTCGGCACATTGAATTCTGGCGATCGGATCGGGATCAGACTGTAAGCCAGCTTTGAGTTCAGCAACACCATATTCGAGACTGACTTGCTTGAGATAGTTATTACCGCGATCAAAACTGATGTATTTGGGCTTCTGTTTTAAAGGGAAGTAAAAAGATTGCTCCTTCTCAAATACGCGCACTGTGAAAGCTTGATTCGAGGCTACTTCTTCAAAGCCAAAGCCAATGGGAATCTTCAAATCAAACAATTCATCTTGAGTTTGCGTAACTGTGACCTTCGCCAAGTTATTATCTCCATCCCAGCTATAGCCAATCTTATATTCTGGATGTCCACCACGAAATACATATTGATCAAAAAGGAACATGCAGTTTTTGCCCGTCGCTTCCTCGATCGCTCTCAGCAGATCAATCGTCTCAACGGTCTTATGAGCATTAGTCCTCACAAAATGATGAATTGCTTTCCAGAATAAATCGTCGCCTAACTCGGTGCGAAGCATATGATACACACAGCCGCCCTTCTCGTAGATATGGCGATCGTATAGCTCGATCGCTTCCCGATAAACATGGGTCACCATCGGACGACGATAGCGATCCTTATCTTCAGAAATATAGCGACGCGCTTCACCCAGCAAGTAATAAGCAGCTTCTTCGTCTCCATATTCATGATCTGTCCATAGTACTTCTGCGTATGTGGCTGCGCCTTCCTTGACCCAAGCATGAGACCAATGCTTAATTACCAATAAATCTCCAAACCATTGGTGCGCCAACTCATGAGCTACTAAACTTTCACTAGAGCGATTATCCAGTGCGGCTCTGCTATCTAAGACACAGCGATCAGTTAATAGTGTCGTGGAAGTGTTTTCCATGCCGCCAAAAATGAAGTCAGCAACACAAACCTGTGCATATTTAGGAAACGCATAGTCATAGCCATACTTCTCACTGAAGAATTCGATCATCTGCGGCGTTTTGCCCATCGTCAGGATCGCTTCTTCGGCAGTACGGGACTTATCGACATAGTAAGTGACAGGCTTCCCTTTCCATTCATCTTTTACTTCGATAAAATCACCGATCGCTAAAGTCATCAGATAGCTAGGATGAACTTCTTTCTGTGACCAATGATAAATCTTCTCTTTTTTTTGTTCCTTGACATCAATCAATTCTCCATTGGAAATCACCATCAAGTCCTTAGGAACCTTAATCCGAATCTCTGAAGTCGCCAGTTGTCCAGGATAATCAAAACAAGGAAACCAATAGCGCGAGTCTTCATCTTCGCCCTGTGTCCAGACTTGCGTAGGTTTATCAGGTTGATGTTCTGTCGGTTGGACAAAGTAAATACCACGTTGAGGTTGCTCAGCAGCATAGGCGATCGCAATTTCGATCGGTACACCTGCCTTCGTTGGCTGATTCAAATAAATCTTCAGAAATTCGCCATCATAATCAAACTTGCACTTAGTCTTGTCTGGATCGGGCTTCGCTTCTATTTGCTCAGTAATGGCGACATGATCAATCCGCAAACTGACTGCATCCAAATTCAAATCATTAATTCCATCACGCACAGGTCGCAAACGAATCTTACAAGTACCCGCGATCGCTTGCTGTGGAATATCAAGCACCAAATCTAGGGCAATATGCTCCACCTGTCCTGGGCGATCGGGGTTGTAATGTGGCTTGGCTCCTGGTAGGTGAAAAGACTTGTGTTTTTTCGATTTGTCACTATCGCCATCCCAAAATCCTAATTCTGAGGCTAATTCTAAATAGCTATCCCAAGATTTGCGGGTCATAAAACTCGATCTCTAATACGTGCCTTGATTTCACCATAGTATAGCAATCTCAAAAAAGTTGGGAAAATATAGTTTAATGGTAGATGGCTATATTGCTAAAATTTTCTACATTAACGTCAGTTCGATGAAGGCGAAAAATGGTAAGAATCGCTAAGCGATTCTTACCATTTTTCACCATTTGCGGCGTGCTTCGCACGCCGCAAATGGCGATATCGAACTCACGTTACATTAGTCTCAATACAATCATTTAAGTAACTGATGTTACGTGGAACGCTGAGAATGGGGCTTGGAGACCAAGCCCCTACAACCAATATGTAGGGATTTGGTCTCCAAAGCCTCTTTTAAGATGATATATAGCAATGTAAGTTTTACTTAGAACATAAAACCAAAAAGATGAGTGGCGGCGCAAAGCGCCGCCACTCATCTTTGTAGTATATCAGTAAGTAACTAATGCTACGTGGATGGAATTTCTGCAATTATCTAAGTCTAGTGCTAGCACGGGGATTGCCCCTACAAAATCTAATATTGAGGTAGGGGCAATCCCCCCGTGGTTGCCCTGCTTTGCTTTAATTCTTTATGAACATTTTTTTAGTTCGTTGCTCAATTGTGTAAGGACTAACCTTGTAGTACTGAGATGCTTTTGTCATATTGAATTCTAATAATGGTCTCTCTCCCATAGAAAGTATTTTCTCACTTAAAGTGGGTGAAACATTCATTGTTTTAATGATTTGGGAAGCGACAGCTTTAGCTAACATCGGTGGTACTGAATTGCCAACTTGTCTAAAACCATGCCAAATTGTCCTATGAAAGCAAAACCAATCTGGGTAGCTATGTAATCTAGCCGCTTCTCGGACAGTTATACATCTTGGAGTAATCGGATGTATGGGACGAGGAGCCGTAAAAGCACCACGATTGCTGGATGTCCCCGCTCTTAGTGTATTACTAATTCCATCTAAAGCTAGCTTGTAAAATCTACTAATGATTTCTACTTCTCCCTGAACTGTATCACTAAAACGCTTTATTGATGTAGCCTGATGTTTTGACATCAGGCTAGAAGTTAATAATTTTTTGTCATATTCTCTTTTATAACTAAAGTGTGATTTGCCTAAATTATTGATTAGCTTTACATATTCACTGAACTGCCCAAATTCTACTTGTAAATTATCCTGTTTCATTAACTCAGGATATTGAGAAATATCGGGTAAGTCTGCGATCGCATCTTTTACCGTCGGACTATCAGGCAAATTCGCAAGCTCTTTAGCAATGCGTTTTGCTTTAGCTGGTTTGGTAATTGGTGATGGATAATTCGGAAGCGGTAAACCTTGACGACAACCGATCAGAAATAATCTTTCACGATGTTGAGGTACTCCAAAATGAGAAGCATCAAGTACTTTGTAAGGACTGAGAATCTCATAACCATTTGCTTTGAAGTTATCAATCACTTCATCTAGAAACTGTCGATGATTGCCTAAAGTCAGACCTTTAACATTTTCCATTACAAAGTAATTAGCGTTGAGTTCTTTAACTAGACGCATAAAATGTGAAACCAATTGATTGCGCGGATCGTCAAAGGCGCGTTTCCCCATCATCGAAAAACCTTGGCAAGGTGGTCCCCCAAAAACTACATCAACCTCGCGATCGCCTATTTTTGATCTTTGCCGAATATCATCACCTGATATCTCCGTAACACTGGCGCAGATAGCAGCCCACATTGGGAAATTATATTCATGGGTGGCGCTATGAATGGGATCGATCTCCACAGAAGCTAGTACATCAAATCCCGCTTGCTCAAAACCAAGCGTCATACCACCCACACCCGCAAATAAATCTACAGCGATCGGTCGTTGATTTCCCATAATCCACAAAGCTTTTAGATATCAGCACAGAAAATCTATTGTATAGCAATGAAAGTTTTGATTAGTGTATAAAAACCAAAAGAAAAGTAGGGATGATTCGCCCCGCAACTTATCTTTTGGTTTTTTATATAGCAATTCTAAATAGTTTGTGAGAGTGCGACCTGAAGGGTTACACTCTCACAAACCTCCAAATCTTACAAATCATTTAGGATCTCTATAGCGAAACACAAAATAGCTAAGTATTTTGTGTTTTTAAAATTCTTACTGGGTTTGGTTTTTCGTTAACAAAAGTGTCGTCACACTTTTGTTAATTGGTATTTAGTGTATTTGCATTTTCAAAAATTGTCATAAAACTTTAAAAGCATTGCAAGGCAATGCTTTTAAAGTTTTAATTATTCATTTGTACCTAACGCTCCTGGAGAACCAGTTAATGTCCTTCGTGGCGAACAAGTAGCGATCGTGATGATTAAAGTCATAATGTAGGGCATGGCATTGAATAAGTAATAGTAAGAATCAAATCCAACTGCCTGAAGAGCTGGTCCGATAGCTTGCGCTCCACCAAACAGCAAAGCTGCCCATAGACAATGAATTGGCTGCCATCTGGCAAAAATTACAAGAGCAACCGCCATTAATCCTTGACCACTTGAAATATTCTCAGCCCAAAGTCCGGGGAAATACAGCGATAAACTTGCGCCACCGATACCAGCCAGAAAGCTACCTGCGACGATCGCGCAGGTACGCACACCCACAACGGAAATTCCCATTGCTCTGGCTGCACTGGGGCTATCACCTACAGCACGTACATATAAACCCCACCGTGTCGAGCTAAAAAACCATTGCATTAATGGTGCGATCGCAATACCAATTAATAGCAATGGACTCACTTTCAGAGCGGCTTGAACTTGAGGAAAGCTGCTCCAATTGCCCCACTCAAGTACAGGCAACGGAATCGCTTTGGGTTGAATAAAGGCTTTGCCAAAGAAGAACGCAATTCCACTACCAAAAATAATCATCGCAATACCAACAGCGACATCGCTTACCTTAGGGCGTTGCGATAACCATGCATGAATTAATCCCAGTCCAACACCTGACAAACCAGCCGCTAAGACTCCTAACCAAGGTGATTTGGTCAAAAAAGAAACTGCATATGCGGTCATTGCCCCAGTGAGCAGTGTTCCTTCTAGACCAAGATTAATCTTGCCAGCTTTTTCAGTAAGACATTCACCTAAACTAACAAATAGAAATGGTGCGCTTCCTCTGAGTGTACCTGCGATGATCGCCAGAGGTACGCTCATCCAGCCTAGTGAAGTATCTGACATAGTTTTGAATTTAGCAATTAGCGATTTTTGATTCAGCGATTAATTCAGCGATTAGTAGTTAGGGATTAGCTGTTAGCCTTTAATAATTTTAAATAATTTTAAAAATTTTTTTAGAAGCTAATCGCTAATAGCTAACTGCCATTTAAACAACAGTTGCAGATGCGTCAATCTTAACTTCTGGTTCTCTATCTTTAAAGAAGTCAAAGCGACCATAAAGAGATTCACTAAAGAGAATAGCTAAGAATACGATGCCTTGAAATAGCAAAACCGTAGCATCTGGAAGTCCAAACGATCTCTGTAGAGCGCTTCCACTTGCCAGAATACCTCCCATCAATACAGCAACAAGTACCGCAACTAAGGGATTTTGTCTGGCGATAAATGCAACTAAAATACCGCTATAGCCATAGCCAGAAATTAGTGAGGCATTTGCACTGCCATGAATAGCGGCTACTTCCACCATGCCTGCCAGACCAGCACAGGAACCTCCCAAGAAACTGACGATTAATGTAAGTTTGCCAACTGGTAAGCCTGCGATTTTAGCAGCGCGAATATTGCCGCCGACGGTGCGTACTGAAAATCCAAAAGTGGTGCGATGAATCAAAAAATAAGCGATCGCACAGGCAACTAATCCATAAATTAGACCGTAATGCACTCTGGTATTGGGAATACTTTGCAGCATATTAATTGCCGAAAGTGGAAAGCTAGAGGGTTTATTTAAGGTGGAAGGATCGCGCATTGGTCCTTCTACTAAGGTGTTAAGCACTGCGATCGCAATGTAATTCATCAACAAACTACTAATAGTTTCATTAACACCGCGATAGTACTTAATCGCACCTACAAACATAATCCATAGACCACCCGCAATAATACCGCCCATCGCCATTCCAATCTGTACCAGAATAGAGGGTAAAGAAGCGACCGATAGACCAACAGCGATCGCGCCCAGTCCACCAACAATTAAAGCTCCTTCATTGCCAATTATCGTCAATCCCAGCATCGCTGGTAGAGCCGTGCATAAACAGGTAAGCATTAAAGGAGCTGCTCGAATTAAGGTTCCTTGCCAAGAGAAGCTATTACCAAACGCAGATGAATAAATTGTTCCATAAATTGCGATTGGATTTTTCCCTTGGACGGCACAAAAAATCCCGAAAATGACTAAGGAAGCAAGTAAGGCTCCTAAGGGAAGCAGAAAATTCTCAGATGTTGAACGCCAGCGATCGCGTATATTCATATAGTTAGTTCTCAAATGAATGATATACAAATAAAAGGATTTAAAACTTGCGAAGTAAGTCTTAAATCCTTTTATTTGGTTTAGCCTTTAACGCTTCCGATTACACCTTCAACAAACCAATCCATCTTTTCCAGATCGGGATCTGTCTGTTTGTATTCCTTGCCCTTAGCAATTACAACTTTGCCAGTGTTATCTTTCATTTCACCAGCATAAATGATCATGCTGCCATCTTTGAACTTAGCCATTACGGTTTCAGCTTCCTTCTTAGCCGCATCACTAACGGCACTACCAAATGGCGACACCTTACAGAATCCTTCCTTAAGCCCACCGCGCAAAATGTGAGGAATACCTCCATCCATAAGCGTCTTACCTGATTTGAGCAGCTCTACATACTTGGTGTAAACATTAGTCCAATCCCATTCTGCACCAGTTAGATATCCATTCGGAGCAAGTGATGCTTGATTAGTGTGATAGCCTGTGCAGAATATTTTCCGTTTTTCTGCCGTCTCCATCACAACTTTTGGACTGTCTACGTGACAGGTTAAGACATCTACACCTTGATCGATCATGCTGTTAGAGGCTTCAGCTTCTTTGACTGGAACTGACCAATCACCTGTGAAGATTACTTGAACTGTAGCTTTAGGATTAACGCTACGAGCGCCTAGGGTGTAGCTATTGATATTGCGAACCACCTGCGGAATTGGCTTAGCAGCTACAAATCCTAGCTTACCAGACTTAGTTGATAGTCCTGCAACGACCCCAGCAACATATTGTGCTTCATCAATGTAGCCATAGTAACTTCCGATGTTTTTGGGAGTTTTACCTTCTGTGTACAGTCCACCGCAATGGAAGAATTGCACCTTGGGATTCTCTGGCGCTAATTTGAGAATGTGCGGATCGAAGTAGCCAAAAGATGTGGGGAAAAGAGCTGTGACCCCATTTTGGTTGATCATGCCGAGCATAGTTTCTTGAACTACAGCAGTTTCCGCAACACTTGCTTCACTGTATGTTTTAACGTCAGGAATCTTGGCGATCGCCGTTTCACCTTCAAAGTGAGCTTGACTATAGCCGAAATCATCTTTTGGACCAACATAGATAAATCCAATATTCAATAGGGTCGCTCCTGCTGTGGTAGGAGAACCTGTGTTGCCTGTTGTGGGAGTTTGCTCTGTGCAGCCCACCCAGAGTTGAGAAGTTGCACCAAAAGCAGCTGTAGCGATCGCGCCTCTGATAAACTTGCGACGGGGAATATAGATTGGACTCATGCCTTCACACCTTAGAAAGATTGAATGTACCGCGAGTTAAGAAAAACTGATTAGGAAAAATCTACACTGAATTAGAACTTAGCAAACATTATTTGTAACAAATGTATCACTAACTACTTGAGCTAATTAGCAATCTCTCCTTCCAAATACAAAAGGGCGTGCTTAGCACACCCTTTTGTATTTGGAAGTTTACGCCTCGTGATTAGAAGCTAAACACTGCTTGCAAGTTACCAACAAATACGGTTGGATTGTCGGAGAAGTTATTAGGACTAAAGATGAAGTAAGCAGAAGGAACTAGAGAAATATTCTTAGTGACAGGATACACATAAGACACTTCAAGATCGAGTTGAGTACCATCATTACCTCGACCAGAAGTAATTACATTGTTACTGTCACCAAACTTATATGGTACAGCAAAGGAGATCAAGCCGAGAGCACCTTCTTTAAACAAATCAGGGAAAGCAGCTCCAACTTGGAAGGTGTATTGGTTGACACTGGTGGAGCCACCAGCAGTCAGGTTGATGTTAGTAGTTCCGTATCCGTATCTACCAAACAGACCAAAGCCTTTGGTGACCAACCAATCAAAGTTAGCAGCAAAAACATCTGACTGTGCGTTGTTTATCCCAGTTGCAACCGTTGCAGTACCTTGGAAAGATGGAGTACCTCCAATGGTAGGACCGCCATTTCCATCAATATTTCCACGGCTATAGATGAGTCGCAGCTTAAATGCATCGCTTGGTTTGAAGCCAAGTTCTGCTGTTAAATTATTGGTTCCACCAAACAAACCTCTAGCTGGGTTTGCTGCTGAAGATATGGCTCCGGGGAAAAATTCATTGCTTTCTGCCAAGTAGCCAACTTTGAAGTCAAACATATCTCCCAGAGGAGTCATGAATACTGCGCCAGCACCACGCTTAGCATCGCTCAACAAAGAGTTGTTGATAGATGCAAAAGTTGTGTTCCAAGGATAGAGGAATCGGTTTCCGTCAAAGTATTTGTAGAAGTTAAGGCGGGGACCAACTACTAAGCTCGCTTTTTCAAATACTGGGAAGGTATAGGAAAGCTCACGTAAGACGAAAACATTAGGGTTTTCTCCAGACGTTTGATTAGTAAAAGTTGTAGCTGTGGTATTAAAGAATCCACCTGAACCATAGGCATTGGAGTAAGGTGAATTACCATTACCAACAGCGAGTTGAGTTATTAAGCTATCTTTGCCTGTAAATGAGGTGTTTAGAGTCAACCATACCAAGCCACTCATAGTTGTGTTTGGTGCATTCCCGACTGGTGATCCCACAGGATCTCTTCTTACATTAGAGCCTGAAGCACCTGTAACGTTAAAGAAGGCAAGTCCACTGAGCTTAGTGGTTGTAGAGAACTGCTGAGCTTCTAGCTTAGCAGTTTTGGCATCTAGGGCATCAACACGACCGCGTAGGGTAGCGAGTTCAGCCGCAAACTCTTCTTGAAGCTTTTGCAGAGTTGCGAGATCTTCTTTGCTGACCTTATCTGCCAAACCTGCGGAAATAATTTCGTTGATCTTGTCTAAACAAGCATTCAAACCAGCAGCAAATTCATAGCGACTAGTCGCTTGTCTACCACGAAAAGTACTGTCAGGATAACCAGCAATACAACCATAGCGCTCGACTAAAGACTGTAAAGCAGTGAATGCCCAATCTGTAGGCTTCACATCACTCAATTGAGATACGGAAGTAACGTTTTGAGCTACAGTCTTGGGACGGGTTAATTCCGTGTTAATTGCTCGAATTGTTTCGGATTCGCTCAACTTAACTTCTGTTACAGGTAGCGATGATTGCATTACTGGAACAGCAGAAGATGGAGATTCAACTTGTACTGGATTTTGCGTCTCAGCGTTTGCGCCTGTAGCTGTAGCTAACAAGCTCAAGCCTAATATTACTGAGAGATTACTGACTTTTTTCATTCCTTCACACCATAAAAGAAATACGTTTAAACAAGTATAACCAAGTAATTTACTAAACTTTAATATTTAATAAACTTAATAACTTAGGCTACTTTTGTCTGGATGCATATATTGGACGCTAACAAAATCAGTTAATCATAAATGTATTCGCGAATACATTCTATCCCCAGTCATCATCCCAGTCATCATCAAAATCATCTTTAACATTGTTATTTCTATTATTTGTCTTAGAAACATCTTTCTTTGCTGTTGAAGGTTGAACCACAGTTTGACGTTTTGAAGCATTATTTCCAGTAGGAAAAACAGAAAATTTCGGTACTGTTGGCAATTCAAAACCTATTAAGGTTTGCCCAAAAGTAATACATATAGCTCCGAAACCAGCGCAGAAAATTAATAATAGCCCTAGAGGTAACTTGATGGACTCAAAGGAAAATAGTTTCAAGTTTACTAAACTAGTATTTTGGGTCGCAAAAATAGCGATCGCCATTGAAGCAACCCATAGAAAAATATAGAGAGATAAGCGAATCATGAGCTGCGCTCCTCTGCAAAAGGCGAAGACTCCGAGAGATAATGACCAAATTTTTCGACAAATTGATTGTCAATGATCGCTTGGCGCATTTGTTGAGTGAATCGAATTAGTTCCGTAATGTTATGAATCGAAAGTAACGTATAGCCTAAAATTTCTTGCGATCGCACTAAATGGCTAATATAAGCCCGTGAGAAATTTTGGCAAGCGTAGCAATTACAATCGCGATCTATGGGTGTGAAATCACGCTTAAATTTTTGGTTTTTGAGATTCCAGCGCTCACCTCTGACCAGCGCAACACTGTGCCTTGCAAATCTTGTGGGAATGACACAATCAAACAGGTCTATTCCTGCGGCTACGGCTTGAGCCATTTCTTTATATGTACCAACACCCATGAGATAGCGAGGCTTGTCGGCTGGCAAAAGTGGGGTTGTAGCTTTAACAATTTTTTCGATTAATTCTGGAGGTTCTCCAACACTTACACCGCCGATCGCATAACCTGGTAAATCAAACTCAATCAGTTCTCGCGCTGATTGTTGGCGTAAATCTAAATAAACCCCACCTTGGACAATCCCAAATAAAGCTTGATCGTTTTGGCGATCGTGAGCCTTAATGCATCGCTCTAGCCATCGAGTAGTGCGTTGTCCTGCTAGTTTAATCGCCTCGTAGGTGGCGGGATAGGGAGCGCATTCATCAAAAGCCATGATTACATCTGCACCCAATTGATTCTGAATTTGAATCGATTTTTCTGGCGTGAGATTAATCATATTGCCATCACGAGGCGATCGAAACTGGACTCCTTCTTCACTAATTGAACGGATCTCACTCAGACTAAAAACCTGAAATCCGCCTGAATCAGTCAGGATTGGACCATCCCAGTTCATAAATTTATGTAGTCCCCCTGCTTCGGCAACAATATCCTCGCCTGGTTGGAGATGGAGATGATAGGTATTTGCCAAGACCATTTCAGCTTTGCAGTCTTTAAGCTGTGCAGGCGTGACAGTTTTTACATTCGCTAATGTGCCAACGGGCATAAAACGAGGGGTATGGACAACTCCATGGGGTGTATGGAATTGTCCAACTCTGGCATCAGTGCTACCACACCGACACTCTAATTTAAAAGTAAAGTTATTCAGAGCTTACAATCCTAATTTATGTACAAATTCAAACAGTTCTTAATTGTATCGCACTCATTGATAAGGGCTAAATACTCTTACAGCAATTACCGATCAAACGAACCAGAAGAAATTTCTTGAAAGTGTTGCTACGCAACACTTTCAAGAAATTTCTTTGCTTGGGTTTGAGTGCAAGCCGCCGTAAGTTTTTTCGGCTCTTACAGCGCTTTGCGATCAAAACCAAACCAAGAAAAAATATGAAAGCGTTGCGAAGCAACGCTTTCATATTTTTTCTTGTGGTTCGTTTGATCGGTAATTGCTGTAGGTCTTTTAACAGGAGAACATTGGGAAATTCACCCTCAAAACAGATTAAACTATACGAACAAATTTTGTAATCTTGATTTTCTGATTTAACAACATGGCTCTTGTAAATACTGCTTTGACATTACAAGATTTACCTGCTCCACCAGAAGGTAAAACAGGATGGCCGTGGACAGAGCAGACAGAAGTACTACCAGACAAGATGCCCGATGGTTCTGATTGGTCACGTATTAGTGTTGTTACCCCAAATTATAACTATGGGCATTTTATCGAAGAAACTATACGTTCAGTTTTGTTGCAAGGATATCCCAATCTTGAGTACATAATTATTGACGGAGGAAGTACAGATAATTCTATTGAGATAATTAAAAAATATGAAACTTGGTTAGCCTATTGGATAAGTGAGAAAGATCAAGGGCAATCCAATGCAATTAATAAAGGTTTAGAAAAATGTACGGGAGAAATTTTTAATTGGATTAATTCAGATGATTTTTTAGAGATAGGTGTATTACAAAATATTTCTACAGAATTTAAAAATTTTGATGTTCTAGCAGGAAAAGTAAAAGACTTTAGAGAAATCAACAAGCCAGAACAAATACATATTCATCATAATTTATCTGCAATCAATTTAATCCAAAGTAAATGTCCTTATCATCAGCCAGGTATATGGTTGCGTACAGAAGCAATCAGGAAAATAGATGTTTTTAGGGAGGAACTCCATCTTAGTTTCGATTGGGAATTAACAATTAGGTATCTTACACATTTCCCTAACGTAACTTATACCAAAAGTGTTTTAGTTAATTTTAGGTTGCATTCAAAGTCTAAAACAAATATTGACTACAGTGAGATTCTCAAAGAAAGAACTATCTCTCTAGCTAACATTTTGTGTGATGGGCAATACAAAAAACTAGATAAGTATATTGAAGCCTATCTAAAAACTCAATTATGGTATTCTGATCTTAAGAAAATTACTACTTCACTAGAATTAAGCAAGCAAAAAAAAATACTCCAAATCATTCAATATGCGTGTGAAGAACCTAATATTAGAATCTCTCGATTTACATTAGGTGCTATTCGTAGATTGCTAATATCTGATATCTAGTTTGAAACAAATAAGCCTCTCATCTTACATGTTTAACTATAACGACAATTTATGTATCAACCTCTTGTTTCTATTCTGATACCCTGTTACAACGCTGAAAAGTGGTTGTCAGAAAGCATAAACTCTGCTGTAGATCAGACTTGGAAGAATATCGAAATTATTATTGTTGATGATGGTTCGACAGATAGTAGTTTAGCGATCGCAAAAACTTTTGAATCCAAAAACGTCAAGGTTATCAGTCAAGAAAACAGAGGAGCTAGTGCTGCTAGAAACCAAGCATTGATACATTCACAAGGGGATTTTATTCAATATTTAGATGCCGATGATCTATTAGCGATTGACAAAATAGAACGTCAAGTAAATCTGGTGAAAAATAGCTATAAAGATTATCTAATTGCAGGAGAATGGGGAGTGTTTTATACTTCTCGAATAGAAACTAAGTTTGTCAAACAGGAACTCTGGCAAGACATGTCTTCCATCGATTGGTTAATCTGTTGTTGGCAAACTGCAGGAATGATGCCTCTACATAGTTGGTTAATTCCACGTAATATTGCTAATCAAGCGGGAAAGTGGAATGAAAATCTTTCTTTGAATGATGATGGCGAGTATTTTTGCCGAGTAATTTTAGCTAGCAAAGGGGTCAGATTTTGTGTGGGAGCAAGGAGCTACTATCGTTCTGGATTACCAAACAGTTTAAGTAAGCAACGATCTAAGCAAGCTTTTTTATCTTATTATGAATCTGTTAAACTCATTACTGAAAGACTATTAATGGATGAAGATAGTTATCGTACTCGCTATGCTTCAGCTTGCTACTGGCAGAGATTTGTGTTTACGTCATATCCACAAGCTCCAGACTTGATATCAAGTGCGGAAGAGCAAATCCGCACTTTGGGAGGCTGCGATCTCAAGTCCAATGGAGGAATTATGTTTAAAATCATCCGTGATATTTTAGGATGGAAAGCTGCGGTGATTCTTCAGAGACTCTATTATCGATTGAGATATCAGAAGCATACTTCCTTCTTTCCCAATAAATAGGCATTATAGCAAAGTAAACTAGCGAAGGTGTGATTATTTGGTAGTCCGAAGGCTGCGTGAAGCGCAGCCTTCGGACTACCCATTCAAATCCCTTCCTTTGCAGGACTAACGATTATTGTGAAATAAACTCAAGGATACAAACTTTGATTGCCTTAATTACCTCATTATATTCATTATTGAGGAAGTCTAAAAATTCAGAAGAAATCGTAATTTCTCCAGCTCGACCAATTTTCTCTAGATACTTGGATATTAGAGAGAGTCTCGTTGCGCCAATGCTAGCACTAGTAGATTTTAGAGAATGTGAAGCCAGTGCAAATTTATTCGCATCTTGCTCTGTAAATGCAGACTGAATTGACCCAATTAAATTCTCGGCTGAATTAAGGTAAATCGTAATTAAATCAGAAAAAATTATATCGTCACCAATTGTCTCCCGCAGTTCTTGAAACGTAGCAATATCCAGAGTTTGTAAATACATAAACTCTGGATGATCTTGAAATAGCTCAGATTCTTTGGCGATCGCATTAGTTTCTAGATTCTCAAACATGATCTTAACTCCCGACCATCGGAATTAAATAATATTTGACGAACCTTGCAATTTAGCCAAATATTATTAATGCTTCCAAACAGTCTATAGTTTGAGTTTACGCAAATTTTTGACCGCTGCTTCAATTGTGCTATCTTTCTTAGCAAAACAGAATCTTAAGCCATTTACCTTGTCACGCTCAGGATGACTGAAGCAACTACCAGGGACAGCAGCAACTAAGGCTTCTTTAGCTAAGCGAAAGGCTGCACTGTCAGCATCTGGGGCGATCGCGGAACTATCAGTCCAGATGTAGTATGCGCCTCTCGGCAGTACAGGGGACAAACCTAGCTCCACCAAAGCAGGGTAAAGCATATCGCGCTTACGTTTGTAATCTAGCGCTAACTTGGTAAAATAGTCCCTTCCAAACTGCATCGCCGTTAATGCGGCATGTTGCAAAGGTGCAGGAGCGCAAATCGTAATAAAGTCATGAATCCGCCGCATTGCGGCTGTTAGTTCAGGGCTTGCCACAGTATAACCTAACCGCCAGCCCGTGATACAAAAGGTTTTTGAGAACCCATTCACGACGATTGTGCGATCGCGCATTCCTTCAATACTCATCAGGCTAATATGTTCGCCTTCATAGATGATGTATTCGTAAATTTCATCGGTAATCGCATAGACATCATATTGCTGGCAGAGTTTAGCGATTAGTTCTAGTTCTGTGCGTGTCCAGACCTTACCCGTAGGATTAGCAGGGCTGTTAATAATTACCGCCTTAATTCCTTTTTTAAAAGCAGGCTCAAGAATTTCTTGAGTGATTTCCCATTGTGGTGGTTGCAGGGTAATAAATTCAGGAATCCCGCCCACTGTCGCTAGATTCGGAATGTAATTCTCGTAAAATGGTTCAAAAATTAAAACGCGATCGCCTTGATTGATTAAGGTCATCAGGGCAATATTTAGCCCTTCGGTTGCGCCGCAGCAGACCGTTACTTCCGTATCAGGATCAACAGCAATTTGGTTATCACGCTGCATTTTTTCAGCGATCTCCACACGTAACTTGTCCCAACCCCAACTATCTGCATATTGGTTAAAGTCTGAGGCGATCGCTGCTCTTGCGGATTCTTTGATTGCTTCTGGCGCAGGAAAGTCAGGTAAACCTTGAGC
The DNA here is from genome assembly GCF_034931345.1 of Pseudanabaena sp. CCNP1317. Lineage (NCBI taxonomy): Bacteria > Bacillati > Cyanobacteriota > Cyanophyceae > Pseudanabaenales > Pseudanabaenaceae > Pseudanabaena > Pseudanabaena sp. CCNP1317. The sequence goes on from NZ_JAYGIF010000002.1 coordinate 31,377, forward strand.
AAGATTAATTGCGCCAAACTTTTCGCAGTAACGGGAGGCTTCGCGAATTTGGGATTCTTTAATTTGAATAGCGCGATGTGATAGCGAAACAGTAGTCAATGTAATATCTCTAAGCTTCAAAAAGTAAAAGCGACGCATTGCGCCGCCTTTACTCAATCCTAAGCGAAATCGCCATAACTGGTCAAGACTTACAGCATTGATGTTACGCAGAACGCAGACGATGAATCTCTTGCTGATAGCGAAGCAGGGCAACCACGGGGGGATTGCCCCTACCTGAATAATTCCTGTTTCGTAGGGGCTGTGCCACAGGGCAAGCCCTAGACTTACGCCATCGCAAGAATTCCTTCCACGTAACATCAGTAATATAAATCTTTTTTGACTTTGAGAAGTTAAGTACGTAAATCCTCTAATTTCTGGAATGCTCTACCACTGCTGATGATTTCTTGGACATGGGCGATCGCATCGTTAATTTCGTCATGTAGTCCATAGAGCCAGAGATAAAATCCACAGTTCCATAATACGGAATTAAGGTATTCGGAAGGTTCGGCTTTGAGAGCAGAGAGGATTTTTATTGCCATTTCCGAAGCATCAACGATCGCAGGATCTTCAGAGCTAAATCCATAGTTTCTTGCGGATAGAGTTAAGCGCTCAAAGTTATCTCCATGATTGATGCCGATAATCGCTGTACGCGATCGCGGTAAGTCCACACTCCCCTCCCAGCCTTTAACAGTAGCAAATTCGGTAAGCCCATGCTGAGCAAAGGCTTCGCGAATATTAGTTTCGGTAGGCGGATGGACAAACCCTGAGACGATGAATTGTTTGCCTTGATAGGGTGACCACATTAGCTCAAGAGTTGCAAAGGGTGGTCGTTTGCCAATTTGCTCGCGATAGGGAACTAGCCCTTGGGCTAGGGGAAAATGTTTAGGTAAGTAGACAAAACCCAAATTTTGGATTTCTAGATTTTGCTGCACTTGATCGATAGTCAGATCTTGCCAATTTAGCCCCAAAGCTTGCCAAATTTCGATAAAAGGTAAACCTTCTTTAGTTGGCATCCGATCGCCACCATGCATCAAAATCGGAATACCTGCCGATGCCAAGACAATCGCCGTTACAGGACTAACGGGTGCAGTCTTCGATCTGCCATCGTAGGGCGATCCCAATACTAAAACTTGTTTATGGGATGCGATCGGTGCAAGCTTTGCCCCCATCAGTTTGTAAGCATCAAGCATCCCTGCTAATTCCTCACTAGATGGACGTTTAATCCGATGGGCGATCATAAATGCACCGATCTGAGCAGGAGTAGCAATTCCTTGCAACATCATGGTCGTGGCAGCCTCAGCCTCTTGGCGCGTCAAGCTTTTGCTGGTATGTGTACCACTACCAACTTTACGCAAAAATTCGCGAAATTCTTTACTCATTACTCTATGGGGGAATTTACAGCAATTACCGATCAACCAAACCACAAGGAAATTTTAAAAAGTGTTGTTTCGCAACACATTTAAAATTTCCTTGATTTGGATTTGAGCGCGAAGCGCTGTAATGCAAAAGTCGGTTAGGTTCTGCATTATAACAATTAAAACCTAAAAATCTAGAAAGCTGTCCCGCCCGCTACGCGGGCGGGACAGCTTTCTAGATTTTTAGGTTACTTAACGTGAATTCGATATAGCCTGCATTATTCACGACAGGGGAAAGAGAAATGAAATCCACGCAAAAAACAGATCGTTACGTTAAAAAAACGTCAGTTCGACGACTGTGAAAAATGGTAAGAATCGCTTAGCGATTCTTACCATTTTTCGCCATTTGCGTCGTGCGAAGCACGCCGCAAATGGCTATATCGAACTCACGTTAAAAAAGGAGAGATTTCTATCAATTAAAAAGAGAAAATACAGACAAACCATGTTTAGCTAATAACTTCAGCGATTTCAATTACTTGCCCGTCAGGATCTTTGACCAAAAAGTTAAGTGGCTTCTCGCTGCGAACTTTATGTTTGATCCCCTTAATCTGAATTTGTAATAAAATCTGCTCCACACAGTCACGATTAAAGCAAATATGCCGTCCTCGATTTGCATCAGTAACATTTGCTCCAGGGACGACATGCAGTTGAACGTTTTTCTTGAGCAGATACCATGCGCCTTCCATATCTGCTGAATATTGCTGCGATCGCGATCGCCTAGCTTCAGCAGGAATATAAATGGGATCGGCAGGTGCGCCCATGCCATATTCGTAGCCATAGTAATAATGTAGCGGCACGTCGGCGATCGGCAGTTTCATTTCGCCTTCGTAAAAATATCGTGCTTGATCGAGGTTAGAAACCATGATCGTGTGTACTTTCGGTGCGCTGGTGAGAAACATCCACATGGCAACAGCGTATGCACCGAGGAGCATAACCATGATGCCTTGAGTAGAAAAAATTGACTCCATCGTAAAGCAACTACATATTAAGAGACTTAGGCTTTTAGTTTAACGCAACTGTCATGGGTTTAAGTCACAAACTACACGATCTACCAAAAAGTATGAAAGCATATCTTTCTTTTAGCCTTACGCCTTACAGTGTTTAATGGTATGGCTGTAGCCATTCTTGTTAGGACATAAAACCCAAATAGTATGAGGCGGCGCTTCGCACTATTTGGGTTTTGATTTGTCCTGAAGGTGGCTATAGCTATAACGATGCTTGATTAAAAGTTTAACGACAGCGATCGCGCAATATGATGATTTTGCCTCACCCATCACTATCATCCCTAAATCGAAACTATGCAAGATGCTAGACAATATGCGCCAGCTACATTGAGAAATCGTGAAGCGATCTTAGAAACACTATTGCAAATTTTACCGCCCACAGGAAATATTCTTGAAATCTCTAGCGGCACTGGTGAACATGCTGTCTACTTCGCGCCACACCTTCAACCGCGCCAATGGATACCCACTGACCCTAACCCGATCGCAATTTCCAGCATCAGTGCTTGGCAAAAATATTATCCATCGCCTAACCTCCTTGCACCACTCACGATTGATGTGACTGAACCCGATTGGCAAGGACATCCACAGTTACCAAATCAAGACATTCAGGTGATCGTCAATATCAACATGATTCATATTGCGCCTTGGGCTGCTTGTTTAGGTCTGCTGTCGGGGACAAATAAGTTACTACCAGAGGATGGACTGCTTTATCTATATGGTGCATACAAACAAAATGGCAAACATACGTCTCCTAGCAATGCTGACTTTGATGTTAGTCTACGCAATCAAAATCCAGAATGGGGAGTTCGCGATCTTGATGAAGTGATTGCGGTGGCTGGCCAACAAAATCTTGTCCTCAAAGCAGTGCAGCCCATGCCAGCCAATAATCTATCAGTGATTTTCCAGAAAAGCTCAAACCAAAACCCCAAATAGTAATGGCGGCACGAAGCGCCGCCATTACTATTTGGGGTTTTTGAAAGCACGCCGTAGGCGTGCTTTCAAAAAAAAACGATTTTGGTGTTTCCATCGCCGCAGGCGATGGAAACACCAAAATCGTTTTCATAATGAGAATTGCGGTTAGGAATATGAGCGTTTACTTTTGGGTTGTGAAAAGTTGTATATTGGCTAAAGTGACATGTTTATCGATACAAAATTTAAAAAACCTTGATTGCAACTCCCATTAAACCAAATGTAACGACAAGACGACCTGTATTTCCTTTCACCGCCGTGATCGGACAGGAAGAAATGAAGCTCGCCCTGTTGCTCAACGTCATCGATCCCAAAATCGGTGGGGTGATGGTCATGGGCGATCGCGGTACGGGCAAATCCACCACCGTTCGCGCCCTTGCCGACCTCCTTCCCGAAATCGAAGTTGTTGCTGACGATCCCTTTAGCAGCCATCCCACCGATGGCGATCTCCAAAGCGAAGAAGTGCGCCGTCGTGTTGCCAATGGAGAAACACTACCTGTAAGCACCAAACAAGTAATTATGGTGGACTTGCCTCTCGGCGCAACAGAAGACCGTGTATGCGGCACAATCGATATTGAAAAGGCTCTATCAGAAGGTGTTAAAGCCTTTGAACTTGGACTACTAGCCAAGGCAAATCGCGGCATTCTCTACATTGATGAAGTTAACCTCCTTGACGATCACCTTGTTGATGTGTTGCTGGACTCTGCTGCCTCAGGATGGAACACGGTTGAGCGTGAAGGTATCTCGATTCGTCACCCTGCCAGATTTGTGTTAGTTGGTTCGGGTAACCCTGAAGAAGGCGAATTACGGCCCCAATTGCTCGATCGCTTTGGTATGTATGCTGAAATTCGCACCGTGCGCGAACCAGAACTACGTGTACGCGTTGTGGAAGAACGCACTAATTTTGATGGTAATCCCCATGGATTTCTCAAAGACTATGCCACTCAACAAGAAGAACTCCAAGCCAAAATCGTGAGAGCGCAAACTCTTCTCAGTGAAGTTGATATTCCTCAAGATCTGCGCTTGAATATCTCTAGGGTTTGCTCTGAGCTTAATGTTGACGGGTTGCGTGGTGATATCGTTAGTAATCGTGCGGCTAGAGCGATCGCTGCTTTTGAGGGACGTAAAGAAGTAGAAGTAGACGATATTAAACGAGTTATCGGTCTATGCTTGCGTCACCGACTCCGCAAAGATCCTCTGGAGTCCATTGACACTGGTTATAAGGTTCTCAAAACCTTTAATCAAGTTTTTGGCATCGAAGAAGAATAGAACTAAAAAGAGTGAAGCGTTGCTTCACTCTTTTTAGCTGAGAATGGGGCTTGGAGACCAAGCCCCTACAACCACCAATATGTAGGGATTTGGTCTCCAAATCCTCTTTTAAGATGGTATAGAAACAGTATGGCGTTCTTTGTTCTACGTAACATCAGTTAAAACCTAAAACCTAGAAAGCTGTCCCGTCCGCTAAGCGGGCGGGACAGCTTTCTAGGTTTTAGGTTTACTTATTCCTAGCTACTTAATTCAGCGTCTACGATCACTTGATCGCTATGATTGAAATAGCGAAATTTGCTTATAGAGTCATAGCAAAGTCGTCAGCTTAATAGTTTGGAGACAGCGATCGTGCTTAAAAATAAACCCCGCGATGTACAAGCAATCTATATTGCCGCAGAAACCTTTGCCTTGCGATCGCGCAGTTGGAATCGTCTACGCTTTGAAATTGAATATGCTCTTGAAAAGGGGACAACAGCAAACTCGTTCTTAATTCAAGGTAAATTGCTAGCACTGATCGATCCTCCTGGTGAAACCTTTACAGCCATTTATCTGGATGAATTACGTAAACGCATTAACATTGGTGATATTAGTTATGTGATTCTTGGTCATGTTAACCAAAACCGTATTGAGACTCTCAAGGCTTTACTGGAAATTAATAGCCGTATCACCTTTGTTTGTACTAACCCAGGGGCGATCGCCTTACGTCAGAGTTTAGAAGAAAAATTTGGAGAAAATCTCAAAATTCAAGTTGTGCGGGGTGAAGAAGCCCTTGACCTCGGCAAAGGACACATTCTCAAATTTATTCCCACCTCTACACCCCGTCATCCTGACGAGCTTTGCACTTACGACTCGAAAACTCAGGTTTTATACACCGATAAATTCTTTGGGGCGCATATCTGTGGCGATCAGGTATTTGATGAAGGTTGGAGCTATCTCTTAGGCGATCGCCGCTACTACTTTGATAGTACGATGGCGAACCAAGTCCGTCAGGTTGAGGCGGCTTTAGATAAGTTAACTGATTTTCCTGCGGTTTTTTATGCCCCTGGACATGGACCAATGTTAAAGCATGGCCTGCATGAACTAGTTAATCTCTATCGTCAATGGAGCGAAGCTCAGAAGCAACAAAATATTTCTGTAGCCCTATTATTTGCTTCAGCTTATGGGAATACGACAACGATCGCCAATGCCTTAGCTAGAGGGATTACCAAGGCAGGGGTTGCAGTTGAGCTAATTAATTGTGAAAATGCGGAACCAGAGGAAATCAAAGCGGCGATCGAGAAGTCTTCAGGTTTCTTAATTGGTTCACCAACTCTAGGAGGACATCTGCCAACACAGGTGCAAACGGCTCTGGGCATAGTTTTATCAACTGCCACTAAGAGCTATCAAGCAGGTGTATTTGGCTCCTATGGATGGAGTGGTGAAGCTGTCGATATTATTGCTGGAAAGTTAAAGGATGCTGGCTATACCCTTGCCTTTGAGCCAATTCGGATTAAGTTCACACCCACTGAAGCAACGTTACAGGTTTGCGAAGAGACGGGAACCGATTTTGCTCAAGCTTTAAAAAAATCCAAGAAAGTTCGCACAACACTTAATCCAGGTAGTACCGTCGAGCAAGCAGTAGGACGGATTGTTGGCTCTCTATGTGTATTAACCGCAAAGCGAGGCGAAATCTCCACGGCGATGCTTGCCTCTTGGGTTTCTCAAGCCACCTTTAATCCCCCTGGTTTAACGATCGCTGTTGCCAAGGATCGGGCGATCGAGTCCTACTTGTATGAAGGCGATCGTTTTGTGTTGAATATCCTCGAGCAGGGCAAGCAACTCCGCAAGTACTTCATGAAAAAATTTGCACCTGGGGAAGATCGTTTTAAGGATGTACTAGTGGAGCCGACAGAAGGTGGGCTGATTCTGCCTGATGGATTGGCTTATTTAGAATGCCGTGTTGCCCAGCGCATGGAATGTGGCGATCACTGGATTGTCTATGCGATCGTCGAGAATGGCAAGCTATTACAATCTAATGGTTTAACTGCAATCCATCACCGTAAAACGGCTAGCAATTATTAAGAAGTAATAGTAAAGTGCATCGCACTTTACTATTACTTCTTAATGTTGGTATACCTATGCCTAAGCTAAATTCAAGACCGCTACACTTGTCTAAACAGGAGATCTCTTTTCCCATGGAAACAAACCAAACTCTTAGCTTGATTCTTGGGGCGATCGCACTTGGCGCGGCTATCTGGGCAACTTCCGCAATTTTAGAACTTCTAGCGAAATTAGTCGGTAAATTTGCGATCGCAGCGATATCACTAGTATTAGTAGCAATTTACTTAAAGGTTTATGTTGGGGTGGATATTTGGCTAAGTCTGACGGATTTTGGACAGGTAGTTATATCAAGTGTTGGACAATTAATACAAGCCGTTTCTTCTCTGTTTTCACAGGTGGGATCAGTCGCTAATTGACTAAAAGGCTAGCAGTTGCAATAGATTTTTTGAAAGTGTTGCTTTGAAAGTAGCAAAGAGGAGTAGTAAAGAGGAGTAGCTTTAAAACCATAAAAACAAAGCTACTGTCACCGACTTCAGATAAACTAATAACTGAAAGTAACTAAAAGTGTTATGGCGACTGTTTCTGAGAATCTGAAAATTGCACAAAATGGCACACAAAGTGCTAAGGCTGAGCCGATTATCGATGGCAGTGAAAATCTTGGTGTAATCATCAGACGCAAAACCCGACCAGTGCAAGTGGGCAATATCACCATTGGCGGCAGCGCTCCTGTCGTGGTGCAGTCGATGATTAATGAGGACACCCTCGATATTGATGGCTCCGTTGCTGGAATTCGCCGATTGCATGAAATTGGCTGCGAAATTGTGCGCGTTACTGTCCCCAGCATGGCTCACGCTGCAGCTCTCTCAGAAATTCGTCAAAAGCTCAAACGTACTTACCTTGATGTGCCTCTGGTTGCCGATGTCCACCACAACGGTATGAAAATTGCCCTCGAAGTCGCCAAGCACATACATAAAGTCCGTATCAACCCCGGACTTTATGTATTCGAGAAACCCAAAGCAAACCGCACCGAATACACCCAATCAGAATTTGATGAAATTGCTGAAAAAGTCCGTGACACCCTCAAGCCGCTAGTTTTGTCCCTCAAAGAACAAGGTAAAGCAATGCGGATCGGGGTCAATCATGGCTCCCTCGCGGAGCGGATGCTCTTTACCTATGGTGACACCCCTCAGGGTATGGTCGAATCAGCGATCGAGTTTATTCGCATTTGTGAAGATCTTGACTTTAGAAATATCGTCATTTCTATGAAAGCTTCCCGCGTCCCTGTGATGATTGCCGCCTATCAATTGATGGTCAAGCGCATGGATCAACTTGGTATGGACTATCCCTTACATTTAGGTGTAACCGAGGCAGGCGACGGCGAATATGGTCGGATCAAGTCCACTGCTGGTATTGCTACATTACTCGCCCAAGGAATCGGTGACACTATCCGCGTCTCTCTCACCGAAGCGCCTGAAAAAGAGATTCCAGTTTGCTACAGTATTTTGCAGTCCCTCGGACTCCGCAAAACCATGGTGGAATATGTCGCCTGTCCATCTTGCGGTCGGACTCTATTTAACCTCGAAGAAGTCTTGCATAAAGTTCGTGAAGCCACCAGTCACCTAGTTGGGTTAGACATTGCGGTTATGGGTTGCATCGTCAATGGACCTGGAGAAATGGCAGATGCTGACTATGGCTATGTCGGCAAAACCCCCGGCATAATTTCACTTTATCGTGGCAAAGAAGAAATCAAGCGTGTGCCTGAAGCCGAGGGTGTAGAACAGTTAATCGCACTAATTAAATCCGACGATCGCTGGGTTGATCCTCCTCAATAAGCTATAAAAGAAGACCGCACAAAGCACTACCTTCTTTTACAGTTTATTGAGGATTAATATCAAGTTAAGAAATGTCTACGTTATTTCTTAACTGATGTTACGTAGAAAAAAGATCGCCATACCGTTTCTATATCATTTTAAAAGATGATTTGGAGACCAAATCCCTACATATTGGTTGTAGGGGCTTGGTCTCCAAGACCCATTCTCAGCGTTCTATGTAACATCATTTCTTATATAGCGCTCCTAAATGAGTTGTAAGATTTTGAGGGTTGAGAGGTGCGCCCCTTCGGGGCGCACTCTCACAACCTATTTAGGATTGCTATAGCTATAGCTATAGCAATTAGGACATAAAACCCAAGAGATGAGTAGTGGCGCAAAGCGCCGCTACTCATCTCTTGGGTCTGGCTACAGCTACAAAAAAAGACTTCTTAGAGGATTAATAATTATTGCTACTTGGAAAAAGTCTTCTGCCATTCAAACTTCTAAAAGCAGCCAGAAAAGCTAGATAAGTAGAAGTAGGATTTAGAAATATAGCAATAAAAAAAAGTCCTAAGAATAAGTAGGAAAAAATATCATAAATATATATCGAATTATTCTTATAAGAATCGAACAGACGATTAGTGTAATTTAATACAAGCTTTAATGCAGGAAACCACAAAATACTAGCTCCTACGAGTCCAATATCAAATAAGATTGTCAAAAGATGGGAACTTAAAACATCTAAAAAACCACCTTCAAAAACCCCAGCACTTCCAGCGAATTCTTGATTCAGTAGAAAATTATAGTTACCTAAGCCTACACCAAATACAATTAATTCAGGCTTTCTTAATATGAGATCTAAAGCATAGTACTCAAGCCTTCTTGTGTTAAGCTGATTGCTGATACGAGACTGAAATATATCATCAAAAAATTTCAGATCAAATAATAAATAAATAATTAGAAAACCGACAATACATAACATTATTAAATTGACAGATTTACTAAATCCATTTTTTGAGATGTTTATCATTAGATAAAAAATGACAAATATAGATACAGAAATATATGTTGAAGAGGAATAAGTCAGAAAAAAACAAATACTATGAATGAGTATTAAAAAGTAAGATAGAAAATTCCTAGAAAACAATTTAATTTCAAATTGTTTTTGGTGTATGTCCAAGCTGACTATTAGTAAAATTATAGAAATAGCAAGAGTTATAGAAAATTGCTTCGGTTCAATACAAAATGAATTAACTCTAAAAATCAAATCTTCAGCAGATTTAAAAGCTCCAATACCTACCTTGTCAGCATTATAAACAATCCCCCTAAACGGCAGACTGATATTATATGCAAGGATTTGATAGCCCGCATACAAACATAAAAAAGTTGTAGTACCTATATAAAATCTAAAAAATGACAATACTCTATCAATATTTTGGGAGTTATACCAAATAATTGAATAAATCAGTAAGTAATTCAAATATGTAAACATTTGAATTATTGTTCTAAAAAATGGAGATTGAAAACTAAAATTTTTCCCTTCTAAAATGGCGTAATTTTCACTACTAAATAGCCCCCAGATAGTAGCCATAAATACTACTATTAAAAACGACCTAAACCAAGAGTCTTTAAATATTTCTAGATTGAATTTCACATGCGGATTTAATATTAGTGAAAGTATAAATATTGGGGGGACTATTTTCTCAGGAGTCCACCTAGTCCCCATTTCAATAAAAAAGTAAAAAGTTAAACAAGCTGGCAAAATATAAATAATTCGATAAGGTTTAGTGAATGCTATCCATATAGTTACAGCAGCAAAAATTGCAAGAACAATATAGTCCCAAATACCTTGTCCATATAATTGAAGTGATTCAGATTGCATTAGTAGTCAATATTTTGTAGGTTTCTATCATTTCCTGTCCTACTCGCTGCCATGAATATTTTTGTCTAATAGTAGTGAGTGTATCCTCGTTGTAGACATATTCAGGAAGTAGATTCCATGTATGAGTAATTGCATTAGCAATTGAAGGTGAATATGCCTCTGTTAGCACTCCTTTAGCCTGCTTAATAATCTCAGGAATAGCTCCTTGAGGTGTACCTATAATTGGTATTCCATAAAAGGCAGCATCTAGCGTGGCAAGGCAAAACCCCTCTTCTAAAGAAGGTTGTACATAAATGTGGCTATTATAATATGCTAACTGCAATTCTTGTTCAGTTACATTGACCCTAAGATTAACTACCTCATTTAACCCTAATTCTGTAATCCTATCTTGCAAATAGTTATAATATCTTTGATTGCGAATTACTCCAATTATTGTCCAAAAGAACTGAAAGTTATCACCCAATAATTGCGAAGCTACTTTTAAAGATAAATGGTGTCCCTTGTGAGGAACATATCCACCAACTGTTAGTATTTGACACTTCTGATCATTGATAAGTTTAGGTTTATAAGGTTCTATAGGGTTGGGTGATTTTGCTCCAAGTTGAATTTCTACAATCTTTCTTTCTGGCAATATTGCTGACAAAATCTGTTTTGTCTGAGCGCTAACTGTAATATAAGTGTCATAATTATGGATTAGCAGCCTCCGATAATTAATCCAGCCTACAGCTTTTTTCCTTAAAATATCTGTAACATATCTCCAATGACTATCTCCTAACCAAGAAGTCCCGCACTCCCTTGGTGGAATATTGTGTATAGTTACACAAAATGGAATCTTAAATTCTTCAATTTTAAGTCTTTCTAGTAAGAACATACCAAAAAGTAGATGAATGATGTCTGGCTTTAATTCATCAACAATTTGATGTAGATAAATATTGACATTTTCAACAAATTTAAATCGCAAATTTCGAGGAATACTAGTAAGATTACAGCCTAATCCGATATAGTGGATTCTCCAGTTGGAATGAATTTGTACGATATTTAATTTGCCAATAGTTGTATTTTGAGGTGCGATCAACTCTACTGAATGACCTAGAGTTGATATCTGTTCACAAACAGACTTTACATAGGTAGTAGTTCCTCCTAAGATTGGCTCATAATGTTCAGAAATAAAAATAATTTTCATCTATTTTGAGATTTAAGAGTTTTCTGTGCTTGATTAAATCCATTGAATAATTTAACAATGGAAACTCCTATTAACCAAGGATTTTTTATGTTTTTATTGTTAAATACAAAGTAGCGTAATGCACAAAATAAATGATCTGGGTATTGGGTAAGAGGTATATTTTTTAATATAAAATAAGCACAGCCAAAGAAGTGATGATCTGGCATAACCTGCTGATTACTAATCCAAGTACGACAACCACCTTGAGGATTACCAATGTGGACTAAATCCGCATCTGGATCATAAACAAACTGACCATATCTTTGCTTCACTCTAAGACAAAAGTCAGACTCTTCTCGATGCGCTCCCTTAATATAGTTTTCATCCATACCACCAACATCTAAGGCTACTTGCCGACGTACCGATAAATTACCAGAGCCGCCACCATCCACCAAACAGGCGCAACCATAGTTTCTGGGGAAGTAAAGCCAACCAACATCAGGTCTATAACTCATCCAGTGTCGGGTATAACGCTTAACCTGATTTTGAGCCAAAATTAGACCAGCAACTCCTGAGACTCTTGGATCGATATAATGGCGAATATGATTATGAATAAAGTCATTGTTCTCAATGATGACATCATCATCTAAAAATAGAATGATCTCTCCTTTGGCTTTCTGTATTCCTATATTACGTGCTGCTGAAGCTGAGGGAATTTCAGAGTGATAGTGGTAGAGCACTAACTCATTGTTCGTAATTACTTGGAATTCCGTAATTGGTGTTTGGTCAATGATAATAACCTCAAAATCTTTATAACTTTGCTGACTAAGATCCGACAAAGTATTATTTAAGTCATGATAACGATTGATCGTAGGAATAATGATAGATAATCTCATTTTCTTGTTTTTGAGCAATATAGCAATCCTAAATAGGTTGTGAGAGTGCGCCGTAGAATATTCTTCATTATCCTAAATTACCGATCAAACTAACCACAAGAAAATTTTTGAAAGCGTTGCTTTGCAACGCTTTCAAAAATTTTCTTAGTTTGGGTTTGAGCGCAAAGCGCTGTTAGTTGAGAATACAAACTCATATCTCAATTTAACCACCACCTACGATAGTTACAATTTCTAGTTGATCGCTATTTTGGATAATCGTGTTTTCCCATAGTTGACGATGTAAAATCTCACCGTTGTATTCCACCGCCACTAGGCGAGGATTCATTCCTAAATATTTCAGTAATTCGATCATCGTGAGATTTGACTCACAGGTGCGATCGTCACCATTTACTTGCAACGTAATCATAGAAATTAAGTTTAAACTCTGATTTTCAATATTGACTTAGAGATCTTATACTGCTTACTAAAAATGATACCTGTGTGTCTATGCCACAATCTACATCAGCAAATACATCAGACTCGCCTGAGAACGCCTCACCAAATATTTCACTCAATCCCGACATAGGACTTAGTGAAGCTGAAGTCGCTGATAGAAGACGGCGCGGCGATATTAATGTCGTAGTGATGCGATCAAGCCGCACCTTTAAGGACATTTTTCAGGAAAACGTTTTTACATTATTTAACGTTACTTTTGGTGTGGTCTTAATCTTGATGATGGCGCTCGGACAAATTACCGATGCGATCTTTTCAGGATTTTCAGTATTTATGAATATTCTTGTGGGTGTAGCCCAAGAAATTCAAGCCAAGCTGACGCTAGATAAGCTAGCTCTACTGTCAGTGCAGAAGGTGAAGGTGCGGCGAGATGGTGAATCGAAGGAGATTCCTGTAGGTGAGGTGGTACGTGATGATCTGATCGAACTGAATCCAGGCGATCGCGCTCCCGTGGATGGCGCAGTGTTGGTATCCCAAAATGTAGAAATGGATGAATCACTGCTCACAGGGGAATCCGATCCTGTGGCTAAACAAATTGATGACATTGTGCTGTCGGGTTCCTTCTGTTTAGCAGGAAGTTGCGTATTTCGTGCCGACAAAATTGGCAATGAAAGCTATGCGGTGAAGCTATCGCAGTCTTCGCGAGTATATAAGCGAGTCTTTACACCTTTACAGAAAAAGATTGATGTTCTCGTCGAAATTTTTGTGCTAGTGCTGATTGTGGCTGCCTTTTTGCATGTTGCATCCAGCCTCAATTCGGGGCGGACGATGGTGGACACGATTCGCTATGCTTCGGTAATCATCAATAGCTTTGTGCCAGCAGGTTTAATCCTATCGATTAGCGTAGCCTTTGCGATCGGTGCGGTGGAAATTAGTAAGCGGCGCACCTTGATTCAAAAGATCAATGCTGTTGATTCGATGAATAGTGTGCGGATTCTCTGTACTGACAAAACGGGTACGCTGACCCAAAACAAGCTTGTCGTTAAAGAGATTGTGCCTTTGGGAGATACTGATGAGGATTCGCTTCGCGAGTTAATTGCTCTCTATACAAATCTGATGGGTTCTCAGAATAGTAGTGCCAAGGCGATGGCAACTTTTACGGATAAGCCCCGATCTCCAGCCAAATTTGTTAGCGAAGTTCCCTTTAGTTCTGGACGTAAATGGGGGGCGATCGCGATTGATATCGGCACAACAATCATGGTTGGTGCGCCCGAAATCTTATTTGCCAATCCTGAAATGCAGGAAAGAGCTAAGCAATACGGAAGACAAGGATTGCGGGCGATCGCTGTGGTTACCAGCGAAGATAGCTTTGATACTTCTGAAAAAAATCCCGCCTTACCTAATAATCGACGCGATCGCGGATTGGTCTTGCTTGAAGATAGTCTCCGTCCTGATGTAATCGAGACGATCGCCGAATTGCAAAACAAAAATATTCGCCTCAAAGTAATTTCAGGCGATAGTGTCGAAACTGTTGCCTCGATCGCCCGTCAGGCAGGAATTGCGGTTCCCGATGATGCGGTGTTTACCCAAAAGACGTTAGAAGCGATGGATGCACCCACCTTTAGCCGAGCCGCCGCTTCTGGTGCAGTCTTTGGCAGAATTACCCCCGACATGAAACGTCGTTTAATTTCATCAATGGTGAAGCGTGGCGGCTATGTGGGGATGGTTGGGGATGGGGTCAACGATGTACCCGCCTTTAAGGAAGCGCAACTAGCGATCGCGATGAATGATGGCGCACAGATCAGTAAAGATGTGGCGGATATCGTTCTACTTGACAATAATCTTTCTGCTCTACCGCAAGCCTTTAGCGCAGGAGATGACATTAAACAGAAGATTCTCTCTACGGCTCTGCTCTATCTCACCAAAAATATTATGGTGATTCTGACAATTTCCTTTGCAGGATTTGTGCAACTTCCCTTTCCCGTCGAACCTCGTCACATGACAGTTTTAACTATGGCTGTAGTTGGCTTCCCGACGATTTGGATTGCCTTTGGCTGGCTAAAACCTGTGAGACTTGAGAACTTCTTACGCGATGTCTTGGGCTATAGCTGTATTGCTGGTATTTTTGGGGCGATCACGATGACCATCGGCTATGTCTTTTCCTATTACATCAGTGGTTGGGCTTTGCTAAAGGTTCCCTATAGTTCAACTGTGATTAACACAGAGGCTTTTGCGGATATTGCTAGGGGTCAAGCGCAATGTGTTAGTACTTTTATTGGGATGCTTTTCTGTCTCTTTGTATTTTGGCATATTACAAATATATCGATATGGAAAGTACAAACTCTTTTCAAAAACTTGACTGCTTTTATTCTGGGTTGTTTATCGGTTGGCATTTCAACAGTTTTGATGTTAGCCTTCCCCACATTTTTTCAAATAGAAGTCCCCGATCAGTTTGGTTGGTCGATGATTATCTTTTTGCCAACTGCTAGTTTTTACACCTTCCGTATGATGCAGTCTAGCAAGTTGTTTCGCCATTTGCCACGCTATCTCAGCCAACCCTAATCGAAAGATTGTCACTGCACGAAGCTCCTTCTCAATCTAAAACTCACACTATGAGCATGATGAAATCTAAAACTGTCAAACGCCCAATCGCAATTACCACTCTTGCAACTACGATGTTGGGGATGAGTATTGTCTTGATTTGCGATCGCATTCTTAATTTTTATATCTATCGCTTATTAGAAAGCAATGTTCCTTTGGTAGATAGCAATTCAATTAATTTGCAATTAGTTTCTAATATTGCTTTTCTAGGATTTAGCATTGTGCCAATTTTATTGGCGATCGGATTGTGGTATTTAAAATCTTGGGCAAGATTTCTGAGTTTGTGTCTTTTTAGTTCCATCATGTTTCCTGCGATCGCCGCTTCTCTAAATTGGATCTCACCGCCATCTGCCGATAATATGCTGGAAATTCCTACGGTTTTTGATGATGTTTTTAGTGTAGATGCCTCAGTACCAACCTCCCGTCTAATTATTCTCAACCCATATATTGCTCTTGGCTGCGCGATCGCCATTGCTATTTTGCTTACCCCTGCGATCATAAAAGCTTTTAGAGTTCAACATATTTCTACCAATTCAGAAGAATAAATATTTCTAAGTATCTAACCATAATTACAGCAATTACCGATCAAACGAACCACAAGAAAATTTTTGAAAGCGTTGCAAAGCAACGCTTTCAAAAATTTTCTTGGTTTGGTTTGATCGGTAATTGCTGTAACACAGCGTACTGCCATCTGCCATCATCTCTCAGGTTTTTGAAAGTTAAGGGCGCTATAATCATTTTTAGTAAATTTTTTGTAGACATCACCAGCGTTTGGCCTAATCTATGATTGCAACATCACAAATCCCCGCTACCGTCCTAACAGGCTTCCTCGGCGCAGGCAAAACCACCTTACTAAATCATATCCTCACGGCTGAGCATGGTAAGAAAGTTGCTGTGATTGTCAATGAATTTGGCGAAGTAGGTATCGATCAGCAACTGGTCATCGGTGCTGACGAAGAAATTTTTGAAATGAATAATGGTTGCATTTGCTGCACAGTCCGTGGTGACCTGATTCGGATTATTGGGAACCTGATGCGCCGCCGCAATAAATTTGATCATCTCTTGATCGAAACCACGGGATTAGCTGATCCCGGTCCTGTGATTCAAACTTTCTTTATGGATGAAGATATTCATAAACAAGTTGAGCTTGATGCTGTGGTGACAGTAGTTGACGCTAAGCATGTCCAACAACATTGGGGCGATCGCGAAGTTCTTGAACAAATTGGTTTTGCCGATATAATTTTACTGAATAAAACTGATTTGGTGACTGAAGCGGAATTAGTGGAATTAGAAGCAAAAATCAAACATCTCAATATTTTAGCCAGAGTTGATCGCGTCCAGTTAAATCAAACCAACACTGAGAATATCGAGAACAGCATTAATAAGGTTCTCAATGTTGGCGGATTTGACCTCAATCGCATTCTTGAAAAGAACCCAGAATTTCTCGCTGCTCAAGCCCAAGAAGAACATGATCATGCCCATGACCACGACCACGATCATCATGAGCATGAACACCACCATCATGAGCATGAACACCATGATCATCACCACCATATCCATGATGAGGAAGTTGGTTCGGTCAGCATTTTAGAAGCAGGAGCCGTCAATCCTTACAAGTTCCAAGTATGGATTAGTGAATTATTGAAAACTCAAGGTCAAGATATTTTCCGTTCTAAAGGAATCCTCAATCTTTCTGGTTCGGAGGAGCGTTTAGTATTTCAAGGTGTGCATATGCAGTTTGAGGCAAACCGCGATCGTCTCTGGAAAGACAATGAACTTCGCAAGAATCAATTGGTCTTCATCGGCAGACATTTAGATGGCGACAAGCTGCGTGAAGGTTTTATGGGTTGCTTGGTTTAGCCAATTATTTGGCGATCACCTACTAGGGCGTTTACCAATCTAGTGCAGTATGGATTTGTTTCCCCGCCGAAGGCGGGGAAACAAACCTTTTACCAGACTTGCTTAAAAAGTGCCTTAAAACAAAAAATATCGCTGAGCCATTGGCAACACTGAAGCAGGTTCACAGGTTAATAGTTCACCATCGGCACGGACTTCATAGGTTTCCGAATCAACTTCGATGCGTGGTAAAGCATCATTAAGCTTCAAATCACGCTTGCTAATGTTGCGATTTCCCTTAGTTGCCAATACCTGTTTTTGTAATCCTAGCTGCTGGGGAATACCGCGCTCGATCGCAATTTGGGACATAAAAGTAAAAGAGGTCTTGGAGATCGTGCTGCCGTAACTGCCAAACATGGGACGCATATGCACAGGCTGCGGCGTAGGAATACTAGCATTGGCATCACCCATCTGCGCCCATGCAATGAAACCACCCTTAAGCACTATTTCAGGTTTCACACCAAAAAAGGCTGGTGACCACAAACAGAGATCAGCGATTTTACCAACTTCAATGGAACCCACATATTCGGAAATACCGTGAGCGATCGCAGGATTGATCGTATATTTAGCCACATAGCGCCGCGCACGGAAGTTATCAGCACGATTTAGTCCTTCCACATCTGCTAACACACCGCGCTGGACTTTCATCTTGTGGGCAGTTTGCCAAGTTCTCGTAATTACTTCTCCAACTCTTCCCATTGCTTGCGAATCGGAAGATATCATACTGAATGCACCAAGGTCATGGAGAATATCTTCAGCAGCGATCGTTTCGCGGCGAATACGTGACTCTGCAAAAGAGACATCTTCAGGAATGCTCGGATCAAGATGGTGACAGACCATCAGCATATCCAAATGTTCGTCTAAAGTATTTAAAGTATATGGACGAGTGGGATTAGTGGAAGAAGGCAATACATTCGCTTCACCACAAATTTTGATAATGTCAGGTGCATGACCGCCGCCTGCACCTTCAGTATGATAGGTATGGATCACGCGGTTCTTGAAGGCAGCGATCGTATCTTCCACAAAACCCGCCTCGTTGAGAGTATCGGTGTGAATGGCAACCTGCACATCATACTCATCAGCAACACCCAAACAAGTATCAATCGTGGCAGGGGTGGTTCCCCAATCTTCATGGAGTTTTAAACCCATCGCTCCTGATTCTATCTGTTCTACTAAGCCTTCGGGCTTGCTACTATTGCCTTTACCTAAGAAACCTAAATTCATGGGGAAAGCTTCGGCGGATTCTAACATTCGCGCCATATTCCAAGCCCCAGGTGTACAGGTGGTGGCATTAGTGCCAGTGGCAGGACCTGTGCCGCCGCCAATCATGGTCGTAACTCCCGAAGCGATCGCTACTTCAATTTGCTGTGGTGAGATAAAGTGAATATGCGAATCAATACCACCTGCGGTGAGAATGCGTCCTTCCCCTGCGATTACCTCGGTACTAGCTCCGATAATGATATCGATATTGTCCTGAATATAGGGATTTCCCGCCTTGCCGAGCGCCACAATTTTGCCGTCTTTAATGCCCACATCTGCCTTGACAATTCCCCACCAATCAAGGATTAGCGCATTTGTAATCACTACATCCACCGCACCGCCTTCTCGCGTGATTGGTGATTGTCCCATGCCATCACGGATCACTTTGCCGCCGCCAAACTTGACTTCATCGCCATAGGTGGTGTAATCGCGTTCCACTTCGATAAATAGTTCTGTGTCTGCTAAGCGCACGCGATCGCCAACGGTTGGTCCATAGGTTTCTGCGTAAGCACGACGAGACATTCTGTAGCTCATAGTTCTAAGTCCTAAATGATTATGGTTCCAATAGTTTTTAATATTTGCAAGATCTCGTATAGATCGTTCTCATGACGCATTAATGTATATTCATCGGAAATTCCATAAATAGGTTTATCTCGCCATGCTAGTTTCAAGAAAATAAAATTACTGCCATTTGTAACCATTCCGTAAACATCTTTTGCTGGATTAGGATTAGCCAACATATAGGCTAGTGCTTGAGGAATCCCTTTTTGTAACGAAACTCCGACTTGTTTGGATTCAATTACTAAAATCCAAAACCGATCTTGCAGTACCAAGACATCAATTTTGCCGCGAATTGTTAAGTTCTCATCTTTAACGGAAACCTTAACAGATTTTTCGGCAACAGAATAAAATGGAGATTGATAAAATCCTGCGATGTCTAGAAGTGGTGACAACACAACCATTTTTACCATTTCTTCAAGCATTGGACGCTTAGACAAATGGATGTAATTAGTTTTGATACGGTCTAATTGCTCTTTTTCTTTGCCTGATATTGTTAAAGTCTCAATATTCCATTCTGGGAAAAAGTCAGCGTGATCGCACAAAGTCAAATCAAAAGACTTTTCCAAATCATAGAGTGTCAATTTTTCCGCAGCAAATGTAGTAACCATAAACTAGTCCTCTAACTTGCCTTCAACCAGTGCATTAAATCCATAAACTTCGCGATCGCCTACATAGGGAACTAGATTAACCTCCTTCTCATCTCCTGGCTCAAAACGAACTGCGGTTCCCGCAGGAATATCGAGGTGTGTGCCTTTGGTGCGATCGCGATCAAAGATTAAAGCTCGATTAGTTTCATAAAAATGATAATGGGAACCCACTTGGATGGGGCGATCTCCTGAATTGGCAACCTTGATTGTAATTACTTCCCGCCCAGCATTTAATTCAATATCCCCTTCTTGGGTAATGATTTCACCAACTATCATTGTTTTGCCTCCATTGTTGATTGATAGGATGTGTTTCCGCGATCGCAATCATCTCAAACCTCCACAGCTAAATTAGCGAATAGGATTATGCACTGTAACCAGTTTTGTGCCATCGGGAAAAGTTGCTTCCACTTGCACATCATGGATCATTTCGGGGATGCCTTCCATTACATCATCACGGGTTAGCAAAGTCGCACCGTATGACATCAAATCAGCAACCGTGCGCCCTTCTCGCGCCCCTTCCATAATTTCGGCACTAATAAAAGCGATCGCTTCAGGATAGTTTAACTTCAAACCTTTAGCTTTGCGCCGTTCAGCTAACAGAGCGGCTGTGAAAATCAGCAATTTATCTTTTTCTTGAGGCGTAAGTTGCATGGATAGTTACCAAATTTTAGGTACGCATTTACTTACTTCTTAAATATTGCCTTTGACAAAATTAAAAAGTTACCAAACTCGCGGTACGCAAATCGTTCTATTTCTATAGGATACACGCAAAAGCTGCCAAATTTGCTGAAACCATTTACGCGCATCGCTAGAAGAATCACCAAAATATCGACAGACTAAACCTGTTAGCGATCGCGTCACTCCTGAGACTCCCTGATAATTACCCTGCTCCCAAGTAGAGCGAATGCAGTTAATTAGTTCAGGCTCAATTGTTTTACCCACAAAAATGAAATTAGCAGCGATCGCATAGTTATTTAATCCATTAGGGCTTCCTAACATTTCCGAATTCCCATTTAGATATTGCCGATCAATCCATAGAGGAGTTTGATCTCGCCATACCTCCGTATGCGATCTCCAATTACCATCTAGAAATTTCTCGCCTCTTGCTGTGCGTCCAAACCTGACGATTTCCCACAGAGTACAGGTAGCCTCTGAAGCAAGGTCTATTCTTGTGGTTTGACGATATTTGGCTTCGGCAAAGGCGATCGTTTCTTGGGGAAACCATTCTAAACTTGCCCCTTCATCAATGCGAATATGGATATTTTGGAGGGACTCTGCCCCCGTGCTGCGATAAATCTTGCTGGCGGTTGCTGTAGTGATCAGGGCTTGAGTGTGGGGTTGAAGATGGATTTTCGCAGATAGGCGATCCCCCCCCACTAGTCCACCTGCGGTATGCAATAGAATGCAATGACAAACTTCTTCACCTTCGGGATATAGCGATCGCTGTATTCTCCAAGGAGCTACGGTATAGCTACGAGCAAGTAAAGTTTGCTGATGCCTTTTTGCAAATTCTAGTTCTAGCTCTCCTGCCCAAGGTGCAACCATAGGAATATTTTATTTGAGTCTGTGTAATAGGAAACATAGCATCAAATACCAATTCACAAAAGTATTGTCATAGTTTTTCAGTAATTCTCGTTATAAAAATCAGTTTTTTGAGAGAGGGTTTGCGTAGCAAACCCTCTCTCAAAAAACATTTTAGATTATCTCGCACTCGCGTATGTGCTTCTCAAACACTCTCTAAAACAACGAACTGAATTATTACTCGTCTTCAGCAAATTGATATCGGAATAGATCCTTAGGATCTGGCTCAGGTGATGTTTCAGCAAAGCGGACACATTCCTCAACTACATCACGGATCTTTTTGTCGATCGCTTTCAACTGACTTTCTTCTACTAAGCCATGCTCCAGAACGCGACTAGCAAAAATTTTAATTGGATCGCGACCAAACCATTTGTCCTTATCTTCCTTACTCCGTAACTCGTCAGGATCGGCTAGGGAGTGCCCTCTAAAGCGATAGGTCATGCATTCTAAAACAGTGGGGCCTTCACCAGCACGACCACGACGGATTGCTTCCTGAGCCAGTTCCCTAACCGCCAAAACATCCATCCCATCAACTTCAAACCCCGGCATCCCAAAAGCTTCTGCCTTCTTATGAATCCGCACATCAGAAGTAGCACGATGGTGCTTCATGCCGATCGCCCAATCGTTATTTTCGATCACAAAAATGATTGGTAAATTCCACAAAGCCGCCATATTCAGGGTTTCATAAAATTGACCGTTATTACTTGCCCCATCACCAAAGAAGCAAGCCGTTACTTGGTCAGCATTGGGATCGCCCATCACTTCGCGGCGATATTTGGACTGAAATGCTGCTCCTGAGGCAACGGGAATCCCCTCTGCGACAAAGGCATAGCCCCCTAAGAAATTATTTTTTGCTGAAAAAATATGCATTGAGCCGCCGCGACCTTTACTGCATCCTGTCTCTTTGCCAAACAGTTCAGCCATGACTTCATTGGCGGTGACACCTGCGCTGAGTGCATGAACATGGTCGCGGTAGGTGCTGCATACGTAGTCATCGGGACGCATTGCTTTGATTACACCAGTAGCAACGGCTTCTTGACCGTTATACAAATGCACAAATCCAAACATTCTTCCGCGATAATACATTTCCGCGCACTTATCCTCGAAAGTACGCCCTAATACCATGTCTTCGTAAATGGTTAGAGCTTCGTCTGTGGTGATATTGGGAGCAGAAGTCGAAACAGTCGCAACAGTGTCTTGAGGCATCGATTCAGTAAATGTGCTAATCGTTAAATTTTTCTTTTGTTTAGTCTAGCAGTGAATGTATAGCTGTCGCTAGTTTTGTTGGAGATGAGTGTCGGCGCTTCGCGCCGACACTCATCTCCTAGTTTGCGTGGTTCGATGCGCTATACAATTCTATCCATTAATAAAGTTGTGTGGCAGCCAAGTCTCCATACATACTTACCTATCAAATTATAAAGATCAAACACAATGACTACCCATTTTATTACTGCGGAAATTGAGATTAATGAAAATCAAGAAACGATCGCTAAAACTGTCGAGCAGGAACTAGCCAAACATGGTGAACCACTACGTTGGGCGATCGCCTCTGTTGAGAGTCAAGTTGATGCTAAGACAAATGTAAAAACTCAAACGGCTCATATTGAGGCGGTCGTCACTCGCAATTAAATAACAAATGTAGGGGCTTGGAGACCAAGCCCCTACAATAAAACTTTGAGAAAGTATCGCGAAGCGATACTTTCTCAAAGTTTTATTGGTTTGATGTTAGGGCGCGATACATTTCGACAACCGCATCTTTGATGTTTTGAGTTAAATTTTCAGATTGCAAATCCAGCAATATTTTCCGAAATTCCTGTTGAGATGCAGTTAATTCTTGCACTTGTTGCTGAAGCTCGGCAATTTCATCTAGTTTTTGTTGCATGTTTTCGATCAGTTCACCAACTCGTTGTTGTAAGTAATCAACCTTAGTCTGCGGTTGAACTTGAACTGGATCTTGGGTGCAACTTTCTAGAACATCCTCTAGAGTTGTGGATTCCAAATCAACACCGTAGATGTCCTCTGGCTCATCGATCACTGCAAAAACATGTGGATAGGGACTAGAGTTATACAAATTTTTTTGGTCTAGTCTTTGCATAGCAAGATTAATGGCTTGATTAATAGAAGTCTCACTATTTCTGATACGACTTCTATCTAATATTTCATTCTCTTCACCATCTGACAAAATGAAGTTGTTAGATAGGGCTATACCATCAATGGTTGACTCTGGCTGGGCTTCTGCTACTTCTGACTCTTCAGATAGCTCTACTCGCCTGACCGTAAAATCTTCTGTTTCAAAGGGTTCATCAAAAAGCAGATCACTCTTAAGAGATGATTTTGAGGATATGGGTGATCGCAAACTTAATTCCCAAGACTGCAAACATTGCCCTAAAACTTGGGATAACTCAAATAAAAAACAAGCTTCTTGAGGTTCCCATTGTCTTGGGCGATCGCATTGTTGGACCAATGCTATTCCCCAGATTTGGTTAAACACTCCCAATGAATCAAAAAAAATTGGAGCTGACAACATCGCCTTAACTTGCGTACTTTGCCAGCATTGATGGACTCTGAGGACTTCAGGTATTTGAGCAACATCTGATAACTTTACAGGGCGATCACGAGGATAGTTCTTAAGGGAGTCTACTCCAAAATATGAAATTGGATATATTTGATTTTTAATGCTCTGGATATTAGGCAAAATTGCATCTACTAATACAATTCCCTGTTCTTGATTGGTGAATTGATAAATTGCTGCTCGACTGACATCCAAGCGATCGCCTAAACTAGTTAAAAAAATTTTTAACAACTCTTCAGGGCTATTGCTGGAGAACATTGCTGTAGCAATTGATTCACATTCCAGTTTTTCATTAGGATCAAAAAAATTCGGAACCCCGTTCATAAGTTGCTAAGTATCAGCGATCGCCATAATATCTCTTTTTAGGATTTTTCGTACCAATGAAATCGAATCTATGGCAATTCTAGTCATAAAAATCGTTTTTTGAGAGCAAGCCCAAGGCTTGCTCTCAAAAAACGATTTTGGTGTTTCCAGTGCCTGCGGCACTGGAAACACCAAAATCGTTTTCATAATGAGAATTGCTGACATAATTTAAGCTTGTACCGTTCACAGTATCAGTTACTGATTATTTCGTGAAACTAGTTCGTCAAATTTTATGAGTACAGGTCGGTTAATCGTCCAGTTAGGTTTTGCAGCCTATATTTTATTCACTCTGCTACCCGATAGTAGTACCCAGATGGTGACTTTCCCTTGGGTGTTGCTATGGCAAGTGGGATTGCTATGCTTTGCGATCGCAGGTTTACTAAATCTATGGCGGCGCGAGAACCCATTTTATTTATTAGGTAGCGGCTTTGACTGGGCGATCGGTTCTGGCTTGGTAACGCTGTGCTTATCGACCATGTTTTCTCGATTTCCAAATCAGGGTATGTGGTATAGCCTAACTGCCTTTGGATACTTTACTGCTCTATATGTGACCAATAATTTTTTGCATGTCGCGTCATCTCCAGCAATTTCTCCCCCGCCAATGGTGCGGGAGAAATTGTTCAAAATTATACGATTTCAGGGCTTATTAGGCTTTGCAGTAATTATTGTAAGTTTATTTCTGTGGATTACCCAATCATGGCTGCCACAGTTAACTAATTTTGCCAAGCTAAATCAATGGGGACTAAATCTTAGTTATGATTTTTCAGATTTGCAGTCCCGCAATTGGGCTCCAATGGGACATCAAAACTATGTGGCGGGATTTTTGATACTCGTTTTGCCGATTTTTGCAAGTTTGGCGATCGCACAGAGGGGAATGTGGCGATCGCTATGGTTAACGGCGATCGGCTTAGGGTTAATTGATTTGTATACCACCAGTTCGCGGGGCGGATTTTTAGGACTGGGAGCAATTGTTTTGTATGGAATTATCGTGGCATTTTTTCGCAATCGTAGTCATCGCGGTTTGGTGGCTTTAGGTGGTGGTGGGGCGATCGCTTTGGTAGCATTTTTAATTTCTACAAATAATCGCTTGCGATCGCTTATATCAGGACTAATCTCTAGTTTTGCTAATCCCACTCAAGGATCGGGAGAGTTACTATTTAGAGCGATCGCGGCGGATGTGGGTTGGCGGATTGGTTTAGAGCATTGGCTATTTGGCGCGGGCGCAGGCTCAGCAGTCATGCTCTATCAGCAATATCGCCCCCAATGGGCTGGACGCGAAGCCGAACTTTTATTTCAGTTACATAGTACGCCTGTGCATCTTTGGGCAGAATTGGGAATCGGTGCAGTAATTACCTTTGTGTTTTTACTAGCCGCCATCATTTCTCTGTTCATCAAATTGCATAAATCTCGCAGTTGGCAAGCTAGTCTACAGGATCAGGCGATCGCCTATGGCTTATTCGGTAGTCTGATCGGTTATGGCATGTTAGCGATTACTGACTATCAGCTTGATGTACCTGCGATTAGTGGCAGCTTGGTGATTATATTTGCTTGTCTTGCTTATTTAGGGCAAGTACATACGCGGGAGTTAATTAGTCTCGGTCATCAAAAACAGCCCCGACTCTGGTTAGCCGTTACTGCCACAGTTTATTTGGTAGCCGCGATCGCTTGGCTGGTTCCTGTGAATATCGCTTGGCAAGCATCAAGTATAGGATTCATCTATCTATCAACAGTGAGAGTAGATTTAGCAACCGCCAAACCAGAATTTTTATCTGAAGCGATCGCTGCCGTTGACAAGTTCCAAGATCGCCTTAAATTCGCGCATCAACTGGCTCCTTGGGAACCCTACTATTCCTATCAGTTGGGTTGGAATTTAGCCGATCTCGCGGGCGACTATCCAAATTTACCGCAATCATCCGCATGGCAAAAGGAAGGTTTGACATGGATTAAAACAGCGCTCGCCTCTAATCCTTATAACGAAGCAGGGTATAACGCTGCTGCATGGCTCAGTCTCCGAGAAACTGAAACCAGCGCGGCTCAAGCAGCAGAAACTTATTTCCGCCGAGGTTTAGAACTTGTTCCTAATAAGCGATCGCTTTCCTTCGGTTTAGGTATAAGTCTATTGCGCCAAGGAAAACAAGCTGAAGCGATCGCCGCCATGACGACGGAAGTAATTAACGATCCTATTTTTATTACTAGTCCAATTTGGAAAGATGCGCTCTATCAAAGTATTTATCTGCAAGTATTAGCCAATCTAGAAACGAGCTATCGTGGTAATCCCCAAAAAACATTAAATTTTGCTGCCTTACAATGGTGGAATGGTAATCCTAATGTAGTTAACGAACTCCAGCAAACGGGTAATCCCACCGCAGTTCTACTCGCTAAGGCGATCGCCAATGACACCAATGCTTTGCAATCGGTCAAACAAAATCCCCAAACCCCTTTGGAGATGGTCATTTCCGCATGGTTAAATCCTAATTTGCGAGACAAGTTATTGGAACGCGCCTATGTATTTGCGACGAGTAGTTTACCTGATGAGCGCTCAGCAGCCATCGTCAAAGCAATGAGCGATCGCATGGCGCAGTCTCCGAATTTTGATGCTTGGTTCCGACTACCTGTACCAGCGAATAGTCCGTTAGTCATAACCTATCGTCGAGCAAGATTAGGCTTTGGTGTAGTTAGTCGTCATGGGGATGGAGTAGTTCCCCTTGACTTCTTTAATGTGAGGGAACGAGCGGAAATATCGCTTTTTCTTAAAGATTTATTTTCTTGAGATCGCTATACTCTAAAGAGAGTTATACCGTAACTCTCTTTTGCTTTTCTGAGTTTCTGATTTTAGCAAAACTAGGCTATTAATCTATGAAATGGAAGTTGTCGAAATTGATCGGAGTTTTGGCGATCGCAATGATTGTCTTATTCGCTTCTACCGCTAGCGCTAATGCTCCACCTCCACCTCCAATGAACTGGTTCACATTCTCTTATCCAGTAGGTCAACAAACCCTGCAAGGCTTACAGATAGTTGAATGTAATACAGCTACCTGTGAGCAGCCAAGGTTGTTTATTCAATATGGTGAATGTCGCGATGTGGGCTGTTTAAAATCCCCAGCCGTTGCCTTGAACATAGATCAAAGCTATCGATTTACCTGTGCTAGCGATCGCTGCTTATTGCTTAGCGATCGGGTTAATACTTTCCCAATAGATAAAACTAAACCTCAAGATGATCCAAATAGATGGTTTAGACTAATTGGTCAGTTCTCAGATCGCTTGCGGCTAAGCTCTCCCACATTAAAAGATTCGCGAGAAAAAACTGCATCTTTCCCCCATAGTGGTGTTTGGCAAGTGCAAGTTACTCAGGACTCTTTACAAGTAATTCAGGAAGAGGATAAACTTGCGTATTTTATTTTAACGCCTCTTCAAGAATATACAAGTCAGATGTTTTTGACTGGATGGCTTCTGACAATTGCCTCTGAACTATTGGTAGGTGCAATTGTTTTATGGTGGCGCAAAGCATCCCAGTCAAAGATTTTTAGAGTATTGATAGCGATCGCGATGGTCAATCTATTTAGCTATCCTGTAGTTTGGTCATTTTTTCCATCTTTAGAACCATTTCAAATTCTCTTAGGAAGGTACTTTGGAATTAGCTCCTTATTTGTAGCTATGTTCTATGGTTTGGCTATGCATGTAAAGCGCCAATCTTCCTCTAAAAAAATTGTCTTCTTCTCTTTGCTTATTTTTGTCACTATGAATATCCTCGGCGGTTTTTTCGCGCTTTGGTTTGGTTACGGAAATCGCACTCCGATCGCTGAAGGAATTCCCTATCGTTTTACGTTGCCAATTTCTGAAGTTTTTGCGGTAGTCTATGAAGCATGGTTGATATCCACTCTAAGTCTGGGGCAATTATCCCTAAAGCAAGCTGGATTACTCAGTTTACTTACTAATGTCACCAGCTTACTTTTAGGTTTTATTTTTTTTGGGGTGAGTTTCTTAGCTTAAATCACTAATATATTTAGCGATTCGAGCTGATGCTCCTGCTTGCCCCATGCGCTCTTCGCCATTGCGACTTACTGCTTGGAAGTAATCAGGATCTTGCAAAATCTCATTGAGAACATCGGCAACTTGAGCTGGTTTTTCGATCAAGTTAATCGAACATCCTAATAAATCCGTTTGTTCTTCGGCGAATTTGCGCGTAAATTGGGGGCCATTTCCAGCGATCGTAATTACAGGCTTACCTAAACCCACCATCTGCTCCGTCGCAGTTCCCGCCATAGCCAAACCTAAATGACATTGATGCAGACAATCACTAAAGCCATCCTGCAAGAGAATCAGTCGCGCATTCTGTACCTTAAAAGTAGTTTCATCAATGCGTAGCCAACCCTTTTGAATGATGCTCTGTCCAATGACTTCTATATCCAAATCTGGGGCGATCGCGACTAGGAAATGCACATTATGGGGAATCGCACGGGAAACAACTTGAGCGCAAAGCATCAAGGTCATCCAGTTTTCGTAGGCTTCAGGCGATCTCGAACCAGGTAAGATTGCTACCGCCCATTCATCTTCACCAATACCAAAATTAAGCCCCTTAGGTTCTAGCCCATCCATCATCGAGTTACCGAGATAAACCGCAGGTAGTTTAAAATCTTGATTTAAGATCTCGGCTGTTAGCAGATCTCGGACAAATACCGCCTTACAGCGATCGCTATTCATCAAAGCGCGTTCCCAAGGAAAAAAGATCGAGCCGCCAAAAGGCTTTTTGACATGGGGTAAATTACTTTTGCGATCGCGCCAATAATATTCGGACTTGGCTGTGGCGACAAACACAAAATTACAACCGCCAAACTGCGATGGCAACCATGCAAATAGCAATGGCACAATATCACCCACCGCTAAAATTAGCCGCTTGGTTCTACGGTTTTCACGCGACCATTTCCACACAAAGCCCAATTGTTTACGGGTTAGCCCCACCAATCCACTTTTAACATCACGGGCTAACTGACGACTATCCATGCGGACAAATCCCCCCGATGGCATTGCCTGTGTAAACTTTTCGACAATCGGGATATTTGCTTTAGCATAGGCATGTCCCACACCCACAAGCGGCAAGGCGATCGCTGAAAATCCTAATTTTTCCAATTCAATGCAGATACGGGCTGCGATGATATCTTCACCATGTCCGTTGCTGATACATAAAATTTCCACGTTTTACCAAACAATCTAATTTACAATTCTGAGTTAATGACTCACCTTACACAGATAGAACTTTGATAGCTGAGTTTTAGGGCTGGCACGGGGGGATTGCCCCTACAGAACATGAATTATTCAGGTAGGGGCAATCCCCCCGTGCCAGCCCTGCTTCGCTACCAGCAAGAGATTCATCATCTATATCCTGCGTAACATCAGTTAATGGTTTACTGTGCTAAGAGTACGGCAAATCATTATTGGGCTAATGTAACTTTAGTAGAAACTGCGACATTATGCTTAATAGCAATTCACGAAAGGGTTGTCACACTTTCGTGAATTGAAAAGCAAACCCAGTAAGGGTTTTTAAATCAAGAAATGGCGTAGCCATTTCTTGATTTGGGGTTTGGCTTAGCTTAAATAGGTGTAACCATTTAGGCAATGCTCGTACTTTTGTAAAAACAACCTTGCTTCATCGAGAGTGATTTGCTTTTCTTGGAGAGCACGTTCAGTTTCTTGGCGAATATTCTCTAGCATCGAGTCACGATTGTACTGGACATAGGCTAATACCTCAGTCATAGAGTCCCCCTTAATTACATGCTCAACCTTATAGCCAGTAGGCGTTGCATGAATATGTACGGCATCAGTATCACCAAACAAATTATGCAAATCGCCAAGAATTTCTTGATAGGCTCCACCAAGGAATAAAGCTAAAAAGTAAGGCTCTTCCGCAATGAAAGGATGTAGCTCTAAAGTGGATTTGACATCACGCAAATCGATAAAGCGATCAATTTTGCCATCACTGTCACAAGTAAGGTCGGCGATCGTGCCGCGACAGTTAGGTTCCTCATTGAGTCGATGGATCGGCATAATCGGAAATAGTTGATCGATCGCCCAACTATCGGGAGCAGACTGAAATACTGAGAAATTGCAGTAATAAGTCAGCGCCATCGCTTTTTCTAGATCTTCGAGATCATCGGGGACATAGTTAAGTTTGCGAGTCACCTTGAGAATGCGATCGCAACATTCCCAGAATAGGCGTTCTACTCTAGCGCGTTGTCTGAGGGTGAGGTAGCCAAAGGTAAACAGACTAATCGCCTCTTGATTGAATTGAACGGCATCATGATAAATCTCTTGATAGTTATTTTCATTGATGTTTTCTAGAGTCTCAAAGAGATTGCGGATAATTAAATGTTCATCTTCTTGTAGTGGCTCAATCGCTTGATTTGGAATTCCACTAATACCCACGACATCGAAAATTAGAACTGACTGATGAGAAGCGATCGCCCGACCACTCTCGCTGGTCAGTGTTGGTACAGCCACACCTTTCTCCGCACATGCATCCTTAATTGCTGCCACGATATCGTAGGCATAATTCTGCATACTGTAGTTTTTAGAAGCGTAGAAATTCGTTTTAGAACCGTCGTAATCTACGCCCAAACCACCACCAACATCGAGATGTCCCATTGGTGCGCCTAGGGTCGTAAGCTGCACATAGATTTGACCTGCTTCGCGCAAAGCATCTTTAATTGTGCTGATATTGCTGATTTGGGAACCGATATGAAAATGCAACAATTTTAGAGAATCCAGCATATTTGCTGCTTCCAATTGTTCAACGGTTTCGAGAATTTCCCACATGCTCAAACCAAACTTAGCGCGATCACCTGTGGAGTCTTCCCAATGTCCTAGTCCCTTAGCACTTAGTTTAGCGCGGACACCAACCACAGGCGCAATTCCCAACTTCGTTGCAGCACGGATGATCATTTCCACTTCTTCCAACTGCTCGATCACAATGATCGTATTTTGTCCCAATTTTCGAGCTAGTAGAGCTGTTTCAATATATTCAGCATCTTTGTAACCATTACAAATCAGTAGTGAACCGGGAGTGCGTAAGGTAGCAAGGGCAATTAATAATTCGGGTTTAGAACCTGCTTCTAGCCCAAATTGGAAGGGTTTCCCATACTTGGCTATTTCTTCCACCAATTGCCGTTGCTGATTGACTTTGACAGGAAAAACGCCACGATAAACGCCATTGTAGTTATAACGGGCGATCGCCTTGGCAAAGGTGGAATTAAGCCGTTCAATGCGATCAGCGAGAATATCCGAAAATCTGACTAGGATCGGCGATCGCAATCCCCTTTGTTTGAGATCATTCACCAGTTCAAACAGGTCAATACAGCCACCGCGATCGCCTTTGGGGGAGACAGTTACGTGACCAGCCTCGTTAATACTAAAATAAGGTTCACCCCAGCCATTGATGCGATAAAGGGTCTCACTATCTTGAATTGTCCACTTTTTGGTATCGGCAACGACAGGTAACTGAATCTCTTGCAACATTGTTAATAAACCCTACAAACCTTGATCTACATAGCTGGAATCATCGGCGCTTTAAGCTGACCCTATCAACTTTAGCACTATCAACTAAATCTAGGTGCTAAGCCCGTAATTCGTCTAGATCTTTTTGAACAAGCCAAAAATAAAGCCACCGATCTAAGCCTTAGCATCTATCATATACAGATCTACAAGACCAAAAGTAACCTGCTCCCACTTCTAAAACTTTGTCATTGGGCATAAATAAGTCCCAATAGGATAAATCTAAATCCTCTAAATCTGGTTGCAAAATCAATTCATAATCTTCTTCAAATAATAATTGCAACTCTAAATTCTCTGGATTAACTTCAAATTTAAGGATTTTCTTATTTTCTAAACTTTCTCTAGTAAGTTGTTTAGCATTCTTGATTTCGGCATCAGTCTCAGGTTCTTCAGACTTAAGCAAAAGTTGCCCTGATTTTTTTAATAGCCAAGGCGTTGCCCTTGCTCCAAACTGCCAGTTTCCTTTCAGTAAATTTCTTAACTTAGGATGGTCACATCTTGACATTTCTCCAAAGTCAAGATGTAGTTCATCTCCATAACTAAAGCGAACTTGATGGCAAATCTCTCCAATTAATTGCTCAGTTAAAATATTTATAACATTTACAATTTCTTGAGATATTTGGATATTTGGGTTGGTTGTATCAGGTATTTTTGTAGAAATGATCATGGTTTTATTTCTCCTAGAAACTCTTTTGCCTTTTGACGAAGTTCTGCATAAGTAAAGTCACCCTTGTCATTTAAACTACCGCGATGACCATCTGCTTTTTCCTGCTCAATAAAATCTCCAAAATCTTCTCGGAGCCGTTTGTACATCTTAAACTCTCTAGCGATCGCCTCAATTTGTTGAATATCAGGTTTTCTTCCCATTAGTTACAGTCACAATCTGTGAAAACCTATGCTATTGCCACTATTGCTATAGTTTGCTGTAGATTATAGGCTGTAGATATTCTAGCGTTTTACTCATGGCTTGCTGATCAATGAATTTTGAAGCTGACTTAAATCTCACCCTCCGCGCCCGTTATCCCTTGATATACATACCTTCAGCCGAAGAGGAACGGATCGAAGCCGTGATTACTAATGTAGCAAAATCCCTCGGTCGTAGCGTTTTTATTTGGGATTTTGTCGATGGCTATCAGTCCAATCCCACCGATGCAGGCGCAGGTAAACGCAATCCCCTCCAAGCTTTAGAATTTGTGGATAAAGTCCCCAAGGGAGCGGTGTTTGTGTTGCGAGATTACGATCGCTTTCTTGATGATGTGGCGATCGCCCGTAAGCTAAAAAACCTTGCCCGCAAGCTCAAAAGCGAAGCCCAAAATATTATTGTGCTTGCCTCACAAATTAATATTCCCGATAGCCTCAGTGAATTTTTCTCGATTCTCGAATTTCCGCTTCCCAATCCTAGCGAACTGAAAATAGAAATTGAACAAATCGCCAATTCGACAAACTCAGCCAATGATCTGCAATTAAATAAACAGGCGATCGATGATTTAGTCCGTGCTAGCCAAGGTTTATCTCTAGAGCGCATCAGACGAGTATTAGCCAAAGCGATCGCTGAAAACAACTGCTTGCGCCCCGAAGATGTAGAGCTAATCCTCGAAGAAAAGCGCCAAAGTATTCGTCAAACGCAGATTTTAGAATTCTATCCATCAACTACGGAAATTAGTGATATTGGGGGCTTGGATAATCTCAAAGAGTGGCTATTGCGTCGAGGGAGCGCCTTTAGCGATCGCGCCCGTAAGTATGGCTTACCACATCCCAGAGGTTTGCTCTTAGCAGGAATTCAAGGTACTGGCAAGTCTCTCACCGCAAAGGCGATTTCTCACCATTGGCATTTGCCGCTATTGCGTCTTGATGTTGGTCGTCTATTTGCGGGACTAGTCGGTGAGAGTGAGTCCCGCACAAGGCAAATGATTCAGCTAGCGGAAGCGCTCTCTCCCTGCGTATTGTGGATTGATGAGATTGACAAAGCATTCTCAGGTGTTGAAGGTCGTGGTGATTCAGGAACGACGAATCGTGTTTTTGGGACTTTCTTAACATGGATGGCGGAAAAGACTTCGCCTGTATTTGTGGTGGCTACGGCAAATAATATTCGCGCTTTGCCCCCTGAACTCTTGCGTAAAGGTCGATTCGATGAGGTGTTCTTCGTTGGTTTGCCAAACCAAGAGGAGCGATCGCAGATTTTTGCAGTGCATTTGAGCAAATACCGTCCCCACAATACTCGCGCCTATGACATCGATCGCCTCGCCTATGAAACTCCAGATTTTTCAGGTGCCGAAATCGAACAGGGCATCATCGAAGCCATGCACATTGGCTTCAGCCAAAATCGTGACTTCACCACCGATGATATCCTCGAAGCGGCTAGTCAAATCGTGCCACTAGCTCAAACGGCTCAGCAGGAAATTCAAGTTCTTCAAGAATGGGCTGCATCAGGTAAAGCTAGACTTGCTTCCAGACAAAATGTTTTCAATAAATAATTGATGATTTCACGTATAGCTATAGCCACCTGTATCAGGACAAACTCAAAACCCAAATAGTGTGAGGCGGCGCGAAGCGCCGCCTCACACTATTTGGGTTTTATGTCCTAAGCAAAACTTACATTGATATATTAAGTAGCTAGGCATAATTAAAACCTAAAACCAGAATCTGTCCCGTCCGCTTAGAGGGTGAGAAAGCTTTCTAGGTTTTTATTTTACTCATGCCTAGCTACTTAATAAAGGCACTTTGTACCTTTATTACTTTTTTGGAAGAAAGCGGAAAACGCTATAGTATTTACTGATTTTATTAGCAGCCCCACTAAAAAAATGCCCAGAGAACTAAAAAATGCCAAAAATGAAGACGATAATAGCGATGTCTCACCCAATGTGTTGCGCGTTGTTTTAGCATTTCGGCGTTGGGGCTGGACTGCCTTTTGGACGCAAGTTGTTTTGTGTGTAGTTTCATCCGTTGTCTTACTGCAACTTTTTTTATTTCCTAGGACTGGTCAAGTAGCTAGTCCCACAGGTTTAGATACTAGTCCCGCGACACTCCCAGGGCTAAGCTTTGCTTGGGTAGGCGTGGCAGTATTAGGCGCAAGTATTTTCTGGAATTATCGTTATACGCAAATGGCAAAAAAGCTGCGATCGCCTGATCGCCCAACCAAAAGCCAAACTATATTTCAAATCAAAATCGGATTGATTATTAATCTGATTGGGATGTTCGTCACTTTACTGGGAGCCTTTGCGATTATTGGTGCGTTAACTCTAAGGGCAGGACAAGGACAAGCAATATTACCTGGTGCAGGTAGCTTTAACTCTGTAATTCAGCCCCTCGACTTTCAAATTATTCAAGCTAGTTTCAATATTATCTTTGCCCACTTTGTTGGTTTAGTCGCATCTCTCTTGCTACTAAACCGTGCCGCCGACAAACCTAATCGGGAATAAACAAGGGGCTTAAGCCCCTTGTTCTACTGCTAAAAAAGGAGAGGGGATGCGATGCATCCCCTCTCCTTTTTTAGCAGTAGAATGAATATAAAGAAATGTAAAGAGTGGCAAAACTGATGGAGTGGAAGCAAATTGAAGAAAATTGGGTATTGACACCACCCAAACCCAAAGGCGTAATTCACTTTTTGGGGGGAGCATTCTTTGCGGCTGCCCCCCATGTTGCCTATGGTCGAGTCCTAGAGCAACTTGCTAAAAATGATTATGCGATCGTCGCTACCCCATTTTTAAATAACACCTTCGATCATCGTCAAATTGCTCGCGAAGTCCACACTTCATTTCGCAAGGTACGCAGCAAACTATTTCTCGATTATTTCCCTGTATTTGGGATGGGACATAGCATGGGCTGCAAAATCCATCTATTAATTAATAGCCTGTACAAGCCTACCCGTGCTGGCAACATCTACATCGCCTACAACAACTACAGCGCCGATCGCTCAATTCCGTTCTTCAAAGAACTAGCTGGTAAGATTCCCGAAATGTCGTCAATGGATTTCACCCCCACACCAAAGGAAACTGAACAGCTAATTACTGCCAACTATCAGACCGCAAATAATTTATTAGTCAAATTTGTGGACGATGGTATTGATGAAATTTCCACCCTTGCTCAACTACTCAAACAAAAATTTCCTAAAACTATCAGTTTACAAACCCTCGAAGGTACTCATCTCACATCTATGGGGCTGGATGTGAAATGGCAAGCAGGATCTAGTTTTTCGGCGATCGATGCGATCGCGCAATGGGTCAAGCAAGAAATGCACAAAAATAATCAGAGCTTAGAACTAGTCTTACTAGCATGGCTGACACAGCAAATCGTCTAAAAAAGTAGGGGGGCAAAGCCCCCCTACTTTTTTTAGCAATAATAGCAATGAGTAAAAATACTCTATTTAAATCAATAGATAAGATAACAACAAAGTCAGATCAAAACCAATTGATTTTGTATTTATATATAAGTCATTAGGATTTCTAATATTGTTTTAATCTTATTAAAATTCCTAACTATTCATATTAGTTTTTGTGTAGGTATGTATCAGGCGATCGCTAAAATAGATTGCGAGATTGCTATTTTTCTTAACATAAACTTATAACCAGACTTATCCGTAAATCCTTATTAATCAAGCCTTTGAGGTTAATGATTTAGGAATATCTCGCAAAAACAAGTACTAGGGGATATATCTAGCTTATTAGAGTTATATAAATTTTTTATATGAATTTGTTGTCAAAAATAGCAAATTTCAAAAATTTTTTTACAAAAAAAGTAAATGTGGATACGCACTTTATGTTTAAATTAGAGACATCGCTCAAGGAATTCACACGAAGGATTCCTGATAGGATTAACTTATATAAAGCAAAAAAGTATTTCAACGAAGAAGCAGACATCAAAGGGCTAATTAGATTTTTAATAGATTTTTAATCTTTCTTTAATTTTCGATTTGACTATTGACTCTGACTCTTAAGTTTTTTTTGCAGAGCTTCGTGCAGTTTACTGATTCTCATTTAAATCTAGTAAGGAGATATTAATGTCTTACTCAAAAACACAGTCTAAAGCTAAGGCTGGGTACGACGCAGGTGTTCAGGACTATAAACTAAAGTACTATACCCCCGATTACACCCCCAGAGATACTGACCTTCTCGCCGCTTTTCGTTTCGTGCCTCAACCAGGCGTACCTCCAGAAGAAGCTGCTGCTGCGGTAGCTGCTGAATCTTCTACAGGTACATGGACAACTGTATGGACAGACTTGTTGACCGACCTCGATCGCTACAAAGGTCGTTGCTATGATGTCGAACCAGTAGCCAACGAAGACAATCAATATATTGCTTACATCGCATATCCTCTTGACTTGTTCGAAGAAGGTTCTGTAACCAACTTGCTAACTTCATTGGTTGGCAACGTATTTGGTTTCAAAGCTCTTCGCGCACTTCGTCTAGAAGACATCCGTGTTCCTATTGCATACTTGAAGACATTCCAAGGTCCTCCTCACGGTATTCAAGTTGAACGCGACAAGTTGAACAAGTATGGTCGTCCTCTATTGGGTTGTACCATTAAGCCTAAATTGGGTCTATCTGCTAAGAACTACGGTCGTGCAGTATACGAATGTTTACGCGGCGGTTTGGACTTCACGAAAGACGACGAAAACATCAACTCTCAGCCTTTCATGCGCTGGCGCGATCGCTTCCTGTTTGTACAAGAAGCAATCGAAAAAGCTCAAGCTGAAACTGGCGAAGTTAAGGGCCACTACCTCAACGTAACTGCTCCAACCTGTGAGCAAATGATGGAACGTGCAGCTTTCGCAAAGGAAATCGGCACACCAATCATCATGCATGACTTCTTGACTGGTGGTTTTACAGCTAACACCACTCTTGCTAAGTACTGCCGTGACAATGGCTTGCTATTGCACATTCACCGCGCTATGCACGCAGTTATCGACCGTCAAAAAACCCACGGGATTCACTTCCGCGTTTTGGCTAAGTGTCTGCGTATGTCTGGTGGCGATCACCTCCACTCTGGAACCGTTGTTGGTAAGCTCGAAGGCGAAAAAGGTATCACCATGGGCTTTGTTGACCTAATGCGTGAAGATCACATCGAACTCGACCGTGAACGTGGTATCTACTTCACTCAAGATTGGGCTTCTATGCCTGGTGTTATGCCCGTTGCTTCGGGTGGTATCCACGTATGGCACATGCCTGCGCTCGTCGAAATCTTCGGTGACGACTCTTGCTTACAGTTTGGTGGTGGTACTTTGGGTCACCCATGGGGTGCTGCTCCTGGTGCAACCGCTAACCGCGTTGCGCTCGAAGCTTGCGTACAAGCACGTAACGAAGGTCGCGACATGATGCGTGAAGGTGGCGACATCCTTCGTGAAGCTGGTCGTTGGTCTCCAGAGTTGAACGTTGCTCTTGAACTCTGGAAAGAAATCAAGTTTGAATTTGAAGCAATGGATACCGTCTAATCGATTTGCTATTGTGAGAATGGGCTACGCCCACTCTCACAAAAAAACTCTTGGTTAAGTTCAGCCTATGGATATTAAGCGCAGTACTAAGTCCACAGCCAAAATGTTGATCAACTTTTTGACCTTCGAGGCTGTTAAGACAATTGGTGAGCAATTGCAGGAAACCGATAAGTTAAAAGCTCTTTGGTTTAATCAATTCTCGACGCGCGAGAGACTCCAAAATGGTGAACTTTATATTAAAGACCTTTTTGAGGTTAACCAAGAAATGGCTTTTCGAGTAATGACAGTTCGAGAGCATTTGGCTAATGAAATTTTAGAATTTTTGCCTGAAATGACTCGTACTGGCATCCAACAATCAAATATGCAACTTCGTCGTCAGCATTTTGAACGCATCATGAATGTTCAGGCTTCTGAGGGATATGCAGAATGCGAGAATCTTGATAATAGGTTAGATACTGAGGTTGATCAGAAAAGCAATCCAGAATCTAGTTTAGAAGTTAATCTCGAAAGTCTCTCAGAAGAACCTTTAGAATCGATTGCAGATTCAGATGTTGATGCCGATCGCGCTACCACTCAACAAAATCAATAGCAATATAATTTCAATCGCGAGGAAATAATGCAAACTTTACCAAAAGAGCGTCGTTACGAAACTCTTTCTTACCTTCCCCCTTTGAGCGATGCTCAAATCACTCGTCAAATCGAGTACACCTTGAAGCAAGGTTTCTATCCTGCGATCGAATTTAACGAAGATTCCGATCCTGCAATCCACTACTGGACTCTTTGGAAGTTGCCCTTGTTCAACGCCAGAACTCCTCAAGAAGTTTTGAGCGAAGTTCAAGCTTGCCGCTCTAGCTATCCTGGTAGCTTCATCCGTGTTGTTGCTTTCGACAACATCAAGCAGTGCCAAGTCCAAAGCTTCATCGTCCACAAGCCTAACGCTGCTCGTTACTAAGCTTTAACAAAACAAAAAAGCCCCGCATTGCGGGGCTTTTTTGTTTTGTTATACTGGATATCAGATGATATAAAATCATAAAAAAATAAGGTGGATTAATGATTGATATCCCAAAGCAATATGTTTTTGATGAGCAGCACCGTCCTCTTGCGGTGCAAATCCCCATAGCTATATATAATCAAATCGAAGAAATTTTAGAAAACTTTGGTCTAGCTAAGTTAATGCAGGAAGTAGAAGATGATGAGTTGCTTTCTGGTGATGAGGCTTACTCGTACTATCAATCCTTAAAATTACAAAATGTGGAAAGTTGAGTATACTAAGCGCTTTCTGAAAGAGCTTGCTCAACTTCCAGATAATGTGCAAGGACGAATTGAAAATATCATTTTTCACGAGCTAAAGTCAGAAAATCCGTTTAATCTCGGTTATATTGAAAAGATGAAGGGCTATCCTGACAAATATAAAATTCGTGTGGGTGATTACAGGATTGGTATTTCTATAGATGTATCTCTCAAGCAAATAATTTGTCAGAGAGTGGCTCATCGCCGAGAAATATATAGAATTTTCCCGTAGGATAAAATATGAAGTACCTTGTAGTTATAGAAGAGACTCAAACAGGTTATTCCGCATACTCACCCGATATTTTGGGTTGTGTATCTACAGGGGCAACGCTGGAAGAAGTTAATGAAAATATGCAAGAGGCGATCGCGTTTCATATCGATGGTCTTATAGAAGAAGGGCTAGAAATTCCTAAGCCTTCTACCTAAATGACCGTTGTTGCTCGTGGTCAGGGAAGAACGAAAAGCGCTGTCACCGTCACCCTAGATCCTGATGTTGCCAAATTATTCCCCAATTCAGGATCAGTCAATGAAGGACTAAGATTGCTAATGCGATTAATTAAGCAAAATTCATCACAATTAGACGACCCCTTGTTAAGGAAATCTAAAAATCCGTGAATTTTACTGGTTTTTGATATTGTTATCAAAAACTTTTGTTGTGGTTTATTCAATAGCAATCCTAAATAATTAAAAAAGGCAAGGGACTTAAGCCTCTTGTTATAAGCTGAGATTTTCACGACTCATTTAGGATTGATCTATAATCGCGATTATTAGATAAACTTGCCTCATGCCTCAATCCTTGGATAATACAAGCCTATGTTGACAGCTTTTTTAGTGTCGCTATTAACTCCAATTACACCAGTTTCGCCTACAGTAAACCCAGTAAACAGTCCTAATGTCACTCATAAAGTTGCTCAAGCTGCCAGCCAACGCCAAATTATCCTAGATCGCCAAGAAATGCGTCCCCTTATGGGACAACTTGACGATGTACCAATGTTTAATAGCAACAGTCCTGAGATCGTGCAAACAGAAGGGATTTTGCTGTCAGCTTTTCCACCTGAAGGGATGGCTCATCCCAAAGCGCATTTAAACTTTCCCTTTCAAGGACGGTTCGATTTATTTACACACCATATTTCCAAAGCTCCACCACCAGAAGACTTAAGGACTTTGTATATTGGCGCGATCGCCTATAATCCAACCGATCAACCCGTAAAAATCGATATATTGCAAGGCGCTAGCTATCTCAGCCAGCCCGATGCACCTTTTTACGATGCGCCGAACTACTCTCTAAACAACAATGGCGAAGTGTATCGAGGTCCTGGAGATCGCGCCATGCTCGATATTTTACGCGGTCGTCGTCAGGCTATTTTCCCTGCTCAGATTGTGATTCCACCCAAGCAAAGCCGCATGTTAATGAATGTGCCGATTCCTGTAAAGGAATTAGAGCCACCCTTAAATGGGCGATCGGGCTTATCGCGGTTACGTAGTGATGGCAAGGTCTATATGGCGACGCTTGCACTCTATGCGCGTCTTAATGCTGATGGAACCGAACGCGCTCCTGATCTTGCAGAATGGGAAGAGATTCTCAAAAAAGGAGAGTTATCTAAACCTCGCGATGTCGTGCCTACGCCACCTGATTTGACGGAAGGAAGATTTGAATATAGCCGTGTAGCTGGTGTGCAGCTAGGTTCCCAATGGTTTGGGAATTTGACCGATAAAGATAGTAATGATCTAGCCATTCCCAAACGTGGCGAATCCTATTCCTATGGTTTGAGTCTGTTGCAATATGGCACGATGGGAACGGGACAAGTACAAACAGCACCGCTAAAGGTTCGCTATCCTGATACTGCTTATTCTGCTCACGGCAATTATGGAGTGCAGTACAATTTGACGATGCCTCTGCATAACCCTACCAGCGAGACCCAAACCGTCGTTCTCACATTTCAAAATCCAATCAAATACGATAAACCTGTTGGCGGGTTGCAATTTTTTGAACCTTTACCCGATGATGTATTTTTCCGTGGTTCGGTAAGAGTGAGATTTCGCGATGACAGGGGCTTAGCACAAACGCGCTATGTACATTTAAAGTTGCGTCGAGGAGAAAGAGGTAAACCTTTGGTGACATTAACTATGCCACCAAGCGATCGCCGTGTCGTCCAGTTTGATTTCCTCTATCCTGCGGATGCTACGCCTCCACAGGTGTTAACAGTAACAACTACACCTTAGGAACTTGCGACTTAATAAAATACCAAATATAAAACCAGAATCAATTGGGGGGCTTCGCCGCCCAATTGATTCTGGAAAATCTGGATTGGTATCTTATTTTCTTACAAGTTCCTTAGAACCAAGGGCTTGTGGTTTTCATTTTGCCTAAGTCAAAATGAAAGCAGCTGTAAGATGATAAATTGATGACTACGCAGTATTTGGAGATGTTTATTTTGCGTCAGTTTGGTGTGCTTGGTCTGCCCGTACATATTCATGAAAACTATCGTGATTGGTTAGCTCAAAGACTACAGTCTAGCCAAGGCACACATGTAGTCACCATAAATGCAGAAATGACCATGCAGGCTAGGAAAAATCCTGACTTGGCAAGTGTCATTAAGCAGGCTGAGTTAGTTGTGCCAGATGGTTCAGGCATTGTGCTTTATCTACGATCGCAGGGTCAAAAAATCAACCGATGCCCAGGAATTGAACTGTCGGAGCAGATTGTACAGGTTGCAGCCGAACAGCAATGGCGCATTTTCTTAATTGGGGGCGCTCCCAATGTTGTGGATAGTGTGGTCAATATTTGGCAGCAAAAATGGAGAGATATGGCGATCGCAGGAATGCATCACGGGTATTTTGATGACATGCTCGAACA
The DNA here is from genome assembly GCF_034931345.1 of Pseudanabaena sp. CCNP1317. Classification (NCBI taxonomy): domain Bacteria; kingdom Bacillati; phylum Cyanobacteriota; class Cyanophyceae; order Pseudanabaenales; family Pseudanabaenaceae; genus Pseudanabaena; species Pseudanabaena sp. CCNP1317. The sequence goes on from NZ_JAYGIF010000002.1 coordinate 73,896, forward strand.
GCAAATCTGCGAACAGTTACAAAGCACACAACCCGATCTAATCCTTGTAGGGCTTGGAGTACCACGTCAAGAGCTATGGATTCAAAAATATCGCTATCTTTGTCCTAATGCTGTGTGGATCGGCGTAGGTGGTAGCTTTGATGTTTGGTCAGGGCTGAAAACTCGCGCTCCCGAATGGTTTGGTAATAACAATTTAGAATGGCTATATCGACTCTATCAAGAGCCTTGGCGCTGGAGAAGAATGCTTTCCCTACCGCATTTTGTCTGGTGTGTCACCAAAGATTCTATATTCAGACCCAAAAAAGTGTAGGAAATGCAACATCACCACACTTCGATTAAAACTGCGGATATTTTTCGGGCGATCGCCTTTTATGAAGCTTTAGGCTTTGAGGTGACTGAGCGCTTTACGGCAGGAATTACGCTCGCTTGTTGGATGCAGGGTGCAGGGACTAATCTCGAACTCATGCAGGTTCCTGAACCGAAAAATGTATCTAATCCATTTGGTGATGAGCATTATGTGGGGTACTATCACCTATCTTTTCATGTAGAAAATTTACAAGTTTTTTTGCTAGATCTAGTAAATAAACTAGGAAAAGTTAAATTGTTATTGCCACCGCAAGAACAAACCATAGGCGATCGCACCTATCAAGTTGCCTTTGTCGCTGATCCTGATGGATTGCCAATTGAGCTAATGGAGAGACAAGATTGAATTTGCTTTGCAGTCTTAACTCAACGTCAGTTCGACGACAGCGAAAGATGGTAAGAATCGCTAAGCGATTCTTACCATCTTTCGCCATTTGCGGCGTGCTTCGCACGCCGCAAATGGCTATATCGAACTCACGTTAACACATCAGAAAGAAAGTACAGTAACAAAAAAGCCGTCACCAATTGGTGACGGCTTTTTTGTTTTCCAAAAACTACCAGCTAGATTTAACTACACCTGGCAACAAGCCTTGGTGAGCCATCTCACGCAAAACGTTGCGGCATAAGCCGAAATCCTTGTAATAGCCGCGAGGACGACCTGTTGCCCAGCAACGATTACGGTGACGGGTAGGGTTGGCGTTACGAGGAATTTGTTGGATTTCACGATGTACGGCAACTTTTTGTTGTTGTGTCAGTTCAGGACTGGCAAACTTTTCTTTGAGTGCTTCGAGCTTAGTTGCATATTTTTCAACTAACTTAGCGCGTTTTTTCTCGCGCTCGATCATGCTTTTCTTAGCCATTGCGGTTCTATCAGGTGATGTAGAGGTAAAAGTCTAAAAATTTAATACAATTCGCGACAGTTATCGATCATAACCTAAATAACCATTTTATTGAGCATAATTTTTCATTTTGTCAGCAATTCTCATTTTGAAACCGATTTTTGGTAGAGATAGATAGGTAAGGATGGGCGGTGCTTCGAGCCGATTATCCTTACTATAGCGATCCTAAATGATTTGTAAGATTTGGAGGGTTGTGAGAGTGCGCCCCTTCGGGGCGCACTCTCACAACCCATTTAGGATTGCTTTATAACCATACCCAAACACAAAATAGTGTAGCCATTTTGTGTTTGGAAAACACTTACTGGGTTGGGCTTTTAATTCGCAAAAGTGTGACAACACTTTTGCGGATTGGTATTACTTTTGTGAATTGGGATGGGCTAAAATTTGGGCAAAGCAAAACCTGTTTTTAGAATTAACTCATATTATGACCAATTTCCATAGCTCACAAATTCCGATCGCTATGACGATCGCTGGTTCTGATAGTGGCGGTGGCGCAGGCATACAGGCTGATTTACGCACCTTTGCTTTTCATTGTGTCCATGGAACTAATGTCCTCACCTGCATCACCGCCCAGAATACGCAGGGAGTAACGCGGGTAGATGCGATGTCGCCTGAATCCGTAACCGCACAATTTGAAGCCGTAATGATTGATATGCGAATTGGAGCCATCAAAACGGGGATGTTGCTCAATCAAGAGATTATTAAAACTGTGGCGAAGAAGCTAGTTGCCTTTGGATTTGGGAATGTGGTGGTCGATCCTGTGATGGTGTCGCGGACTGGGGCGCAGCTAATTGATGACGAGGCGATAAAAACGATGCGGGATGTATTAATTCCCCTTGCAGCGATCTCTACGCCCAATCGCTACGAGGCGCAAATTCTCGCCAATATGGATATTCACACTCTCGAAGATATGCAAACGGCGGCTCAAAATATTTATAAATTAGGTACGCGATCTGTTTTGGTGAAAGGCGGAGGGATGACGGGCGCTCTTAAGGCTGTTGATGTTTGGTTTGATGGCGATCGCCTTGAGGTTTTGCAGACTGAGGTAATTGATACAAACCATACTCATGGCACAGGTTGCACACTCTCAGCCGCGATCGCTGCCAATCTCGCATTAGGAAAACCACGTTTTCAAGCAGTTCAGGAAGCAAAAAACTATGTGACTGAAGCTTTGAAATATGCCCTAGCGATCGGCAAAGGACAGGGGCCAGTTGGACATTTCTTTCCCTTGTTAAAGTAGGGGCAATCCCCCCGTGGTTGCCCAGATCTCTAGAGGGTAGGCACGGGGGCGCTACCCCTACAGCTTTTAGACGGCTCAAATAATTTTGCCAAAAATTACTAAACTTTGCTCTTGTCCGTCTAATTCGGCAACTTCAGGCAAAAATCCCCATTCTGTAAAACCAAAGTTTTCAAATAACCTGCGACTGGCTGTATTGTGAGCAAATATAAAGCCGACTAGTTTAGAAATATTTAACGAGGAACATTGGGCGATCGCATGACCAAGCAATTTTTTGCCGATACCCTTGCCTTGAGATTTAGGATCTATATAGATACTGACTTCGGCGGTTTTATGATAGGCGGGACGACCATAAAACATCTGTAAACTGAGCCAGCCCAGAATCTGCTCGTTTTGATCGCTTTGAATATCGTGACTACCAATTGCTATTACCCAGACAGGATAACGATCGCCATGCGATCGAAACCAAGCACGGCGGCTCTCGACGGAGATAGGTTCCAGATCGGCAGTGGCAAGACGGCTGGGAATAGCAGCATTATAAATTTCAATAATTGCGGGTAAGTCAGCCTCTAATGCCAACCGAATTTGCATAAAACAATACTCCCTAATAGTCCCACCAAAATCGTTTTGTGCGGCAAAGCCGCGCCACACAAAATTGTGTCAACAAAACTCATACATTACCGTAATTTGCAACTAAGTAAATTACAACATTTTTGTTAAAAGTGTTACTTGGCAACACTTTTAACAAAAGTGTTGGTTTCTATCTCAGTTCAAAATGCGACAAAAGCAGCATGTAGCGCTGCTTTTAATTCTGGGTTTTGGTTTATGATGAGTAAGGTAGTTATCTCCTTTTTATGGAATTATTTGCTGGCTTACTTACGACGGTTTTAGGTTTGGCAGGCTCGCCCGGAATTGCGATCGATAAAATTGCGACGGATTTTTTGCGTGGGCAAATTGTAAGGGCTGATGTCCTAGAAGTGCGCGTTGATAACGCTCCTAACTATCAAGTCCTTTTAGGGAACGTCGATCGCGTTCGTGTAGCAGGTCGTGGTGTTTACATCTTAGAATTTTTGCGAATTGATCAGATTGACCTAGAAACCGATCCGATTAGCATCGATCCCAACGTGTTGCAATCGGGCAAAGTTGTTTTACGTCGTCCATTACAGGCGGCTGTGCGCGTCGTCATGCGCTCTGAAGATGTGAATACAGCCCTGCGATCGCCTAACGTCCAAACTTCCTTTAAAAATCTCAGCATTGACATTACAGGAACTAATAAAAATCCCGAAATTTTGGATTTGATCGATCCTGAAATAACTTTTTTGGAAGGCGATCGCCTCCGTCTGGCTGCTTCCCTCCAGTCGAAACCGACTCCTGCTAAGCCCAACCCCAGCAAACTTGATGTTTCTATAAATGCAGAACTAAAAACTATCGGTGGTACAAGACTGCAAATTATTAATCCTAAAATTGAATTGTCAGGTACACCAGTCCCTGAGCGAATTGCTAAAGCTTTTACCGAGGGATTGAATAAAGTTCTAGATTTGCGTCAATTGGAAAGTAAAGGTATTACGGCGCGAGTGATCAGATTGGAACTTACGGAAGGGAAAATGCAAGTCATTGGTTTTGCCAAAATGGATGCTCTGCCCGAACAATAGTTGCAACTCAAAACCCAGAGAAGTTTTAAAAAGCTTGCTTTGCAAGCTTTTTAAAACTTCTCTGTACTACATAATATCTAGATAGTCTGTATGAGTCAGTGCCTCAACCCTAACTGCAATTACCAAAACCCCGATCCTGCACTGATTTTTTGTAGTCAATGTGGGTCAAAATTGAAGATTGGCGATCGCTATCGAGCGATCGCCATTCTCGGTCAAGGTGGATTTGGAAAAGCTTTTATGGGCATAGATGAAGCACTTCCTTCCCATCCACACTGTGTGATCAAACAGTTCTTTCCTGCCGATCTTAATAGTGCGGTGAAGGCAGCCGAGTTATTTCAACAGGAAGCAATTCGCCTTGATGATTTGGGGAAAAATCCGCAAATACCAACATTATTTGCCCATTTAGAACATGATGGTCGCCAATATCTGATTCAAGAATTTATAGATGGGCAGGATCTGTTAAAGGAACTGCAAGAGCAAGGTGCTTTTAGTGAAGCCAAGATTCGGATGTTGCTGGGGGATCTACTTCCAGTTTTGCAGTTTATTCATGAACGCAATGTGATTCATCGCGACATCAAGCCTGAAAATATTATCCGTCGGCGATCGCCAAGTATCTCTGGTTCTTTATCTGGCTCTGTGGTAACTGGCAGTCATGTTTTAGTTGATTTTGGGGCAGCAAAATTTGTAACATCGGCAGCATTAATGGAAACAGGAACTCGCATCGGAAGTGCCATATATGTTGCACCCGAACAAGTGCGAGGAAAAGCCATTTTTGCCAGTGATATCTATAGTTTGGGAGTGACCTGCATTCATCTGCTCACCTGTGCCTCTCCTTTCGAGTTAATGGACATGGATGGATCATGGATATGGCGCGATTTTTTAGAAAATACTTCTGTTAGCCCCGCACTTGGTCAGATTCTCGATCGCATGATTGCGGTGGCTCCCAGTCAGCGCTATCAGACAGCTCAAGCAGTTTTAAATGATCTTAAAAATTTAACTTCTCCATCCCATCAAGCTTACACCCCAAGATTCCAAAGATCGGGTTATGCCAAGGCTACTGCCAAAACTCAGATTACACCGATCGGCACACCTAAAGCTCAACCAATTCAGGCGATCTCACCGCCGTTATCACAATTTTCCTTTGAAACGGCGATCGTTGCAGTTCATCGGTTAGGGATTGGCAAACTCATCAAACATCAATTGCAAATTAGTACTAGACAGAAAACAGGAAGAATCTATATTGAGACGCTAGGTAATGTCCAAGGGAAACCGATTGGCTTAGAAATGGTATTTATTCCCGCAGGGAAATTTCAAATTGGTTCACCAGTTAGTGAAGTAGAACGTAGCGATGAAGAAACTCCCCGCCATATTGTGAATATTCCTGCTTTCTTTATGTCGCGATTTCCCATTACTCAGAGGCAATGGAAAGTCGTAATGGATAATAATCCTGCGATGTTTATTGGCAAAGGCGATCGCCCCGTGGAAATGGTGTCATGGGAGGATACCCAAGCCTTTTGTCAGAAATTAGTAGAGAGAACTGGGAAACCTTATCGATTACCGAGCGAATCAGAATGGGAATATGCCTGTCGAGCTGGGACTTTAACTGCTTTTGGCTTTGGCGAAACAATCGCTGCAAATTTAGCGAATTACAATGGGGCAAGTCCTTACAAATACGCGCCTCAAGGACTCAGTAACTCGTCAACTACTGAAGTCGGTACTTATCCAGCCAATGCCTTTGGGCTGCATGATATGCATGGCAATGTGTGGGAATGGTGCGCGGATTATTGGCATGATGACTATGACCTTTTGCCGAGGGACGGTACTGCATGGACACAGGGAGGCGATCGCAGTTGTCGGGTAGTGCGTGGCGGCTCATGGCGCGATCCTGCCCATTATTGTCGCTCAGCAAAGCGTTTTAAAAATGCAACCAATCAAGGCGATCGCTGCACAGGCTTTCGAGTTGCCGTTACTTTAACCACCCAATAGAGCTTTTCCCCTTGTATAGCAATCCTAAATAGGTTGTGAGAGTGCGCCCCGAAGGGGCGCACTCTCACAACACTCAAAATCTTACAACTCATTTAGGAGCGCTATATAGCAACGCAAGAGATAGATAGGACATACAGCGCTTTGCGCTAAAGCCCAAGAAGTGAGGGGGCTTTAGCTATTTCTTGCGTTGCGGTAAGTCCAAGTTCTAATCTTGTTGAATCGATAAGACAAGAGCATCTAGTTTTCTGATTCTTTCAACCATGATTTTCATCACATTAAGTGCAAAATTAGGAGTTTGTTGCACTAAGAAGGTAAATCGCTTGTGATCGACAGGAACTAGCTTACATTCAGTTTTAGCGATCGCGGTGGCGCTTCTTGGACTGGAACTAATCAGAGCCATTTCCCCAACGATTCCGCCAGCAGCCGTGGTGTCTAGCAACTTACCATCTATCGAAATTTCTACTTCCCCTTCCACGATCGCATACATATGATCAGCGAGTCCACCCTTTTCAAAGATCACTTGACCTGCGGGGAAGATCACAAAGTCTTTTGCGTTATTAAACAAGTCAATTGTAGTCAAGATCAAGCTCCACTTTATACAAAAGTAAATTAAACAATAAATGGGAATATGTTATTTATTGTAATTGCAAAGTGAGAAATTTTAGCCATTAGTTAAAATCTGGAAAATAATTGGCTATATCCGCTAACAAAAAGGATTTTGGGAATCAAATCAAACCTAGTAAATCAAATTTGTAATTTAACTAATAAGGTTAAATCTACGTTAACTTAAGATTAAATATTTGTAATAACTGTACAATTAACACTGCGATCGCTGCTCCAATTGTTGTGTTAATTCCATTAACAAGCTCATTGGTGAGCCAGTCATATTTTTCTTGCAAAGTGGCTCCGATTAGGCTTTCGATATTGGTGGCAATAAAAGCGGCGATCGCACACCAAAGCAGATCCCAAGGACTAGTTAATAATCCCACTGCCCAACCAATGGCGGCGATTACTAGCGAACCGATAATTCCTGCGATTGTGCCTTCTAAGCTAATAGCGCCCTCTGTACCTGCGGCAACTGGCTTGAGTGTGGTGATCAAAAATGTACTTTTACCGTAAGCCTTGCCAATTTCACTGGCCGTCGTATCCGCAAGTTTGGTGCTGAGACTAGCGACATAGGCTAATAACCACAAGGGATTGGGAGCGATCACCTGACCGATCGCGCAAACCGCACCTGTAGCAGCCGAACCCCAAAGATTTTCAGGACCTCTTGCACCGTCACGTTTCTCGGCAATACCTTTCGCTTCTTTGATGTCCTTACCGATGCGAGTTACCCCCGAACCGACGATCAGATAGCTTAAAATGACAAGATAACCTTGCCATCCCAGACAGCCCCAGACCGTTATTCCTAATGCCCATGCATGGCAAATACCTGCGGTGGTTAAGACTTTGCGAGGTAATAGTAAAGCGATCGCACCAAGGATCGTATTGAGGACGATCGCTATTAACCAGCCCTGTGAAATTGGGAAACTATTTATCATAGAAGTTAATCTTAGGTAACTTAATCAACATACTACGGAGTAAAAACAATGGCAGCAGCAATCGAGTTGTTTTGGCAAAATCTTGATAGTTTTATGGCTTGGAATCTTTTCTTAGCAATGATTCCCTGCGTACTTAGTTTTATTTTATTTGCCAAGCGATCGCCAAGGCGATTACCTATTAATCCTCTGTGGTGGTTTGGGCTAGTAGTTTTTATATTATTTCTGCCCAATGCTCCCTATGTGATTACTGACATAATTCATTTTGTCAGGGATATGCGCTCCGATGTTTCTGACAATGGTCTTATTTTTGTGCTGATTCCTCAATATATCGCCTTTATAATGATGGGCTTCCAGTGCTATGTGATTTCTTTAATTAAGCTGGTTCAATATGTAGATTGGCTCAAACTGACTAGAAAGATAACTTTGCTGGAAGTAAGCATAAACTTTATCTGTGCGATCGGCGTGTATTGGGGAAGAGTGAATCGCTTAAATAGTTGGGATGTGTTCACCAATCCGCAAAGTGTGATCCAAGATGCCATTCGCAACCTAGGGAATCCTAATTTTTTCCTAGGTACAGTTATATTTTTCGTTATCTTTACTAGTCTTTATTACATTTTCAAATGGATTAATATTGCCATTTTCTTCTATTGGCAAAATCGCTCTAACCGAGTTCCTGTATAACTTACTAATGTTACATAGAAATAGAAATTTGGGCTTGGAGACCAAGCCCCTACTATCCGCACCAATTGTCTAACAACTGATGTTATGTGGATGGAATGCCTACGATCATCTAAGTCTAGGGCTGGCACGGGGGCACAGTCCCTACAAAATCTAAATTATTGGGGTAGGGGCAATCCCCCCGTGGTTGCCCTGTCGTGCTAGCAACAAGAGATTCTTCATCTTAGTTCCACGTAACATCAGTAACAAGAAAAGATTGGAAAGCGAATCCGCAGGGTTCGCTTTCCAATCTTTTCTTGCGATATAATCAAGATTGCAATCCTTACCATAAACTTATGTCTGCTGCCCCTTACGGTTCTTGGAAATCACCAATTAGTTCTGATTTGATCGTTTCTAGTAGTATTCGCCTCGGCGCGATCGCCATTGATGGGGAGAATGTCTATTGGAATGAAGGCAGACCAACAGAAGGTGGGCGCAACGTGATTATGCGCTATGACATGGATGGCAATTATCGCGAAATGACACCCGCATCCCTCAACGTGCGATCGCTAGTCCATGAATATGGTGGCGGCGAATATCTAGTAGAAGATGGACGCATTTATTTCTCTAACTTTAGCGATCGCTGCATTTATCGCAAAATTGGCGGTAGTTCATGCAAACCCTTAACGACCGAAAGTGCCTATCGCTATGCTGATTTTGTCTGGAATCGGATTTATGGCAAATTGATCTGTGTGCGCGAAGATCATACAGGCGGCGGCGAACCAATCAATACCATAGTTGCTGTAAATACTAGCAATGGTGAAGATATTCATGTGTTGGTTACAGGTGCAGATTTTTACGCTTCGCCACGATTAAATGCCACTGGTGATAAACTCGCATGGATTAGCTGGGATCACCCCAATATGCCTTGGGATGGAACCGAACTTTGGGTTGCTGATCTTGTGGAATCAGAGACTGGAGTGATCACAATTCAAAATCCGCAACTGGTCACAGGTGGTATTGAAGAGTCAATATTTCAGCCAGAATGGTCGCCCGATGGCAATCTCTACTTTGTAAGCGATCGCACTGGTTGGTGGAATCTTTATCGTACTTCCGTAGAAGCTATTACTATTGAATCGCTCTGTCCCAAATCCGCCGAATTTGGGTTGCCGCAGTGGGTATTTGGGATGACTAACTATGACTTTACAGGTGATGGCAAAATCCTCTGTTCCTATACAGAGCATGGCAAATCCCATTTAGCAATTCTCGATCCTGCTAATTTAGGAACAGGTTTACAATCAATTTCTACTCCCTTTACTTCGATTTCAGGATTGCATTGCGAAGGCGATCGCGCTGTGTTTCATGGTGGTTCAGCCACGGAACCAACGGCGATCGTCTTGCTAGATTTACAAACGGGCACTTGGCAAAAAATCCGTGTTGCTTCTGATTTACAACTTGACCCAGACTATATTTCCGCCGCTCAGTCCATAGAATTTCCCACAGAGAATGGGAAAACAGCCTATGGATTATTTTATCCTCCTAAAAACAAGGATTTCCAAGCAGATGACTCTGAAAAACCACCTTTGCTGGTCAAAAGTCATGGTGGTCCCACAGCTTCAACATCAGGAAGCCTGAGTCTAGGTATTCAATATTGGACAAGTCGCGGCTTTGCGGTGCTAGATGTCAACTACGGCGGCAGCACTGGTTATGGACGCGAATATCGCGATCGCCTCAAAGGTAATTGGGGCATCGTCGATGTCGATGACTGCGCTAATGGTGCGAAATTTCTCGCCGATAAAGGTTTAGTAGATGGCGATCGCTTGGCGATTTCGGGAGGCAGTGCTGGCGGTTACACGACCCTTTGCGCTTTGACATTTCGCGATGATTTCAAAGCAGGTGCAAGTCATTATGGAATCTGTGATCTTGAAGCTCTTGCGACGGATACCCATAAATTTGAGTCACGTTATCTCGATAGTTTGATTGGTAAATATCCTGAACAAAAGGATCTCTATATCCAGCGATCGCCAATTCACTTCACCGATAAGCTATCCTGTGCAATCGCCTTCTTCCAAGGTTTAGAAGATAAAGTCGTCCCCCCGAATCAAGCAGAAATGATGGTGGATGCTCTACGCAAAAAAGGTTTGCCCGTTGCCTATGTTCCCTTTGAAGGCGAACAACATGGCTTCCGTAAAGCCGAGAATATTAAACGCGCCCTTGATGGTGAGTTCTATTTCTATTCCCAAATTTTTGGATTTAAACCTGCCGATGAGATTGAGGCGATCGCGATCGAAAATAAATGATCTAACGCACTTTACTCGGAGTAAAGATCTGCCCTCATCCCCCAGCCCCTTCTCCCATTGGGAGAAGGGGAGCAAGAGAGTTTATGGATTCTTTCTTGTTCCCCTCTCCCTCTGGGAGAGGGGCTAGGGGTGAGGGTCTTGGAGACTTTCACGTAATATCAGTTATTTAATAGAAAGGCGGCGCGAAGCGCCGCCTTTCTATTAAATAACATGATTCAAATCCGAGGGAGATAGATGATCATGAATAATTTGACCATCACGAAACCAAATAATCCGTCGCGAACTTCTAGCAACATCGGCTTCATGGGTGACCATCACCACCGTAATCCCACTCGCATTTAACTCACCAAATAACTCCATTACTTCCTGCGTAGTATGCGAATCTAGCGCCCCTGTAGGTTCATCGGCAAGCAACATCACAGGATTATTCACGATCGCCCTCGCGATCGCCACCCTTTGTTGCTGTCCACCTGACATTTGGTTAGGTCGATTATTTAACCGATGTCCCATGGCAACCCGTTCTAGAGCCGCCGCCGCTCGTTCTTTTTGTTCTTTAGGACGAATATTGGCATACGCCATCGGTAACATCACATTCTCCATTGCTGTGAGTTGTGACAAGAGATGATATTGCTGAAAGATAAAGCCAATTTTGAGATTGCGGACTCTCGCAAGATCGCCTTCCTCCATATGAGAGACATCTTGTTCATCCAGAAAATATTGCCCCGATGTACTGCTATCCAGACAGCCAATAATATTCATGCAAGTGGATTTGCCTGAACCAGAAGCACCCATAATCGCGCAATATTCGCCTTCTTTAATCACAAAGCTAACATCATCTAGGGCTTTTACGAGGGTATCGTCTTGACCATAGAATTTACAGACATTATTCAGACGGACGATTTCTCGTCTGGAATCATCAGATATTTCGGGAATAGATGCGATCGCGTTGGTAGTAATCATAAATTTATTTTCTAATGAGAGGCAGCGCTTCGCGCTGCCTCCTATGCTTTTGCTAAATACTTCTCAAAGCCACAATGGGATCGAGTCTGGATGCTTGTCGGGCGGGGAAAATCCCAAAGAACAAACCAATTCCACCCGAAACACCGACGGCTAGACAAATTGCTGCAACCGATACCCCCGCTTGCAAAGGTGAAACTGCGGCGATGAATAAAATGCCACTAACCCCAATCCCTGTACCGATCGCTCCTCCTAGCAATGACAAAATCACTGCCTCGATCGTGAACTGGGTGAGAATATCGCTGGGTGAAGCGCCGATCGCTTTGCGGAGTCCGATTTCGCTGGTGCGCTCGGTGACTGATACCAGCATAATATTCATAATGCCAATGCCCCCAACTAGCAGCGAAATCCCTGCGATCGCCGCCAGCATGATCGTCAATGCGCCTGTAATATTACCGACGATTTCTAGAGCATCCTGTTGGGTACGCACTGTAAATGTATCGTCAGCATTCACATCAGAAGTGCGGTGACGCAGTCGCAATAGGTTAGAAATTTGGAATTGCGCTGCGTCCACATTGGCATTGCTTGTCGCTGACACATTAATTACGGCGACAGCCACACCATAGGGAGAAGTTTTACCCGTAAGTTGGCTAGTCATCGTCGTAATTGGCAGAAAAATCGTGTCATCTTGGTTTGTGCCCAGAAACGCGCCTTTTTCTGACATGAGTCCGATTACTTCATAGCTAGTGCCTCGGATTCGTACTGTTTGACCGACAGGCGATCCCTGTGGAAATAATTCCTTAGCGATCGCTGCCCCAATCGTGATTACCCTTGCATTTCGCTTAAGGTCTTCCTCATTAAAAAATCTGCCCACACTAACTTCCGCATTGCGAACGATCGCATAGGTATCGGTCGTACCGATTAGCGTGGCGCGTTTAGTATTGTTACCTGCGATCGCTAGCTCCGAGCCGTTAATCTGCGGTGCAACACTGCGAACGGTGGGGACTTGGGTGGCGATCGCCTCGGCATCGGCTAGTACTAGGCGATTGGGCGGTGCGATTACATTCCGACGCGCATTGTCAGTACCAGTAATCACAAAGATGACATCCGTACCAAGGGACTGAAACTGCTCAGCAGCGTACTTTTGCGCCCCTTGCCCAATTCCCACCATCAAAATTACGGAAGCATTACCGATAATGATACCGAGCATCGTTAATGTACTACGCAAGCGATTAGCCGCAAGGGTTTTGCCCGCCATCCGAAAGCTTTCCCAAGTATCCATCCTTAAAATTTCCTAATGTGTCTGCTCTAAACTTTGCAAAACTTAACTCTATTGTATGGTTAAAACTAAATCCTGACTTCAACCATTGGGCGGTATTTGGGGTAATCCCAAAACACAAAACGGCTAGACCATTTTGTGTTTTTAAAACCATCACTAGAATTGGTTTTAATTCCCAAGAGTGGGGCGACACTTTTAGGAATGGGTATAATTGGTCATAAAAGCTGTAATACAATTAAAAATAGTTAGCCTACAGTCAATTGTGTAGGGCTTGAAATGAAACTAATCTAAACTTCTAAATTTAATACCGCCAAAAGGTTAAGAGACATAGATAAATGAAAAGCCATATTAAACTTCAGCAAAATATTAATTCTTTTATTCGCTCAAATTTAGAGGGTGGCTATGTCGCGGAATGTTTGGGAATCTCAGTAGTAACACAGGGAAGTACTCTGGATGAAGTTGTCGAGAATCTCATAGAAGCAGTTGGATTACATTTAGAAGATGAAAACCCTGAAGATTTCGGTTTAGTTCCTAATCCATCAATTTTGGTTACCTTTGAACTACAACCTGAATATGTCAAAGCTTAAACGACTATCTGGCGCAGATGCGATCGCTATTTTTAAGAGATTTGGGTTTGAAGTTCATAGTCAAAGAGGTAGTCATATTAAACTGCGTCGTATCACTTCTCTTGGCAAAGAAACTTTAACTATTCCTAACCATCGCGAACTAGCAACTGGTACTTGTCAAGCTCTATTTCGTCAAGCTACTCGCTATATTCTAGAATCAGAATTATTTCCATACTTCTATGAATAAATTTATCTTCATTGATCTAAAACTTGAGGCTATTCTGGGATTAAAGTAGAGCAGTATCACGCTTATTTCGCTACGTACTCTGAAATACCTATTACAATTCTGATCTATTTGTGATATTAAATGTTTTGTGAGAATCTGCCACTAAGTATAGCTATAGACATCAATGTTAAGACAAAGCCAAAACCCAAAAGAGAGTTGCGGCGCTTCGCGCCGCAACTCTCTTTTGGGTTTTATGTCCTGACTTGGCTGGCTATAGCCATAACACATTCTCACAAAACATTTAGGATTGCTTTATTCTCAAATATCTGAGCGTAAGCTCCTGCTATATAATCACTTTGTTAAGCATTGTTTACGAAACGATAAAACAATGCACCCTAATAACGAAATTTTTATGGCTAAGTATATCTTTGTGACTGGCGGTGTTGTCTCTAGCATTGGGAAGGGCATCGTTGCCGCAAGTTTGGGACGATTACTTAAATCTAGGGATTATTCGATCGCAATTCTGAAACTTGATCCCTATATCAACGTTGATCCTGGGACGATGAGTCCTTTTCAACATGGGGAAGTTTTTGTTACCGAAGATGGCGCTGAGACCGATCTCGATTTGGGACATTATGAGCGCTTTACTGATACTTCGATGTCAAAGCTGAGCAATGTCACCACAGGCGCGATCTATCAAGGTGTGATCAATAAAGAGCGGCGCGGCGACTATCAAGGTGGCACGGTGCAGGTGATCCCCCATATCACCAATGAAATTAAAGAACGAATTCATCGGGTAGCGAATAATGGTAATCCCGATCTCGTGATTGTCGAAATTGGCGGTACGGTTGGCGATATTGAATCCCTACCATTTATCGAAGCAATTCGTCAGTTTCGTAAGGATGTGGGGCGGCAAAATGTGGTGTACATGCACGTTACGCTCATGCCTTGGATTGCCTCCGCAGGGGAGATGAAAACTAAGCCCACACAACACTCAGTTAAGGAATTGCAATCCGTAGGGATTCAGCCCGATATTTTAGTTTGTCGTAGCGATCGCCCCTTACCTCAAAACATCAAGGATAAAATCTCCGAATTTTGCAACGTCCTGCCAGAATGCGTAATGACAGGACAAGATGTGAAGAGCATCTACGAAGTACCGCTAGCGATGGAGCGAGAAGGCTTAGCGGAGCAAGTATTGCGACTCCTCGGTATGCAACAACGTCAACCCGATCTTCGCAGTTGGCAAACCCTTGTCGAGCGTCTCTATCGCTCTGAGCATCAAGTAGAAGTAGCGATCGTGGGTAAGTATGTGCGCTTAACCGATGCCTATCTTTCGGTGATCGAAGCCCTTAAACATGGCGCGATCGCCGTTAACAGCAATGTGAATTTGCGATGGATCAACTCCGAAGACATCGAAGCCTATGGCGCAGAGAAATTCCTCAAAGATGTCCATGCGATCGTGGTTCCTGGTGGATTTGGTCATCGTGGCGTTGATGGCAAAGTTGCCGCTGTGAAATATGCCCGCGATCATCAGATTCCATTCCTAGGATTATGTTTAGGAATGCAATGTGCGGTGATTGATTGGGCGAGAAATGTCGGACAATTAGGCGATGCCAATAGTGCCGAGTTTGATCCAGAATCCAAAAATCCTGTCATTCACCTCCTACCCGAACAGCAAGATGTAGTTAATCTCGGCGGCACAATGCGTTTAGGTCTATACGCCTGTCGTCTTGCGCCGAACACCCTAGTTGGTGATCTCTATAAAGAGTCAGTAATTTATGAACGTCATCGCCATCGTTATGAGTTTAATAATGCCTATCGATCGCTATTTCTGGAGTCAGGTTATGTGATTAGTGGTACTTCTCCCGATGGGCGTTTAGTCGAAGCGATCGAGTTTCCTAGCCATCCATACTTTATCGCTACACAATTCCATCCTGAGTTCCAATCTCGCCCAAGTCGTCCCCATCCACTTTTCCAAGGCTTAATTAAAGCGGCTCTGGATTTGCAAAAACAACGTCTTGCCAGCAGCTCTGAGTTAGAGAGTTCTCCAATTCTTGAACAACTTAATGAGCAGAAGCAAGAGTTAGCTTCAGCAACATC
The DNA here is from genome assembly GCF_034931345.1 of Pseudanabaena sp. CCNP1317. Lineage (NCBI taxonomy): Bacteria > Bacillati > Cyanobacteriota > Cyanophyceae > Pseudanabaenales > Pseudanabaenaceae > Pseudanabaena > Pseudanabaena sp. CCNP1317. The sequence continues at coordinate 89,659 of NZ_JAYGIF010000002.1, forward strand.
TGCCTAAAACTTAGAGCTTTGTTGTAAGAAGCCGCACCATCATAAATTTTTAAAAAGTATGGCGAAGCCATACTTTTTAAAAATTTATGATGGATCATGTTAACCTGACTGTTTGAATTTGATTTTGTAGATCACTATGACTGGATTTGTTGGGCTGCACGTTCATACTGAATATAGTTTGCTTGATGGGGCAAGCCAAATCCCTGATATGGTCAATCGCGCCGTCGAACTGGGAATGCCTGCGATCGCCTTAACCGATCATGGGGTGATGTATGGAGCGATCGAGCTAATCAAGATCTGCAAATCTAAAGGAATTAAGCCAATCATTGGTAATGAAATGTATGTCCTCAATGGCGACATTACCATCCAGTATAAAAGAGAAGATAAAAAGAAAAAATATCACCAATGCGTTCTCGCTAAAGATACGCAGGGTTATCGCAATCTGGTTAAACTCACCACCATTTCCCATTTGCAAGGCTATCAAGGCAAAGGGATTTTCGCCCGTCCTTGCATTAATAAAGAATATTTACTGCAATATAAAGAAGGCTTAATGCTCACTTCTGGTTGCTTAGCAGGAGAAGTTCCTCAAGCAATTATGAATGGTGATCCGAAACTCGCGAGAGAAGTGGCGGCTTGGTATAAAGAACATTTTGGCGATGATTATTATCTAGAAATTCAAGATCATGGTTATCCTGAAGATCGCGTTGTAAATGTGGAAATTTGCAAGATTGCCAAGGAACTAGAGATCAGAGTAATTGCCACAAACGACTCCCACTTTACCTCTTGCATGGATGTGGAAGCCCATGATGCATTACTCTGCATCCAAACTGGCAAATTAATTTCTGATGAAAAGCGTCTGCGTTATAGCGGAATGGAATATTTTAAATCCTATGATGAGATGCGGCAGTTATTTCGGGATCATTTGGAAGATGATGTGATCGAAGAAGCTCTAGCGAATACTCTCCATGCTGCCGCCAAAGTTAAGCCCTACGACCTCATGCGCGATCCCCGTGCTGCGGATTATCCCATTCCTGAAGGGCATACTGCCGATACTTATTTTGAAGAGGTGACATGGCAAGGCTTACTCCAAAGATTTAATGCCAAGACCCATGCCGAGATTTCTGCCGAATATCAAGAGCGTTTGCGTTTTGAGCTAGGCATCATTATGCAGATGGGTTTCTCTACTTACTTTTTGGTGGTTTGGGACTACATCAAATACGCAAGAGACAAGCAGATTCCTGTGGGGCCAGGACGGGGTAGTGCCGCAGGTTCTTTGGTTGCCTATTCTTTGGGAATTACGAATATTGACCCGATCCATCATGGACTTCTGTTTGAAAGATTTCTCAATCCTGAACGGAAGTCGATGCCTGATATTGATACGGACTTCTGTATCGATCACCGTAGTGAATTGATTGATTATGTAACACAACGCTATGGACAAGAACGAGTTGCTCAAATTGTCACCTTTAACCGCTTAACCTCTAAGGCAGTTCTCAAGGATGTGGCGCGAGTACTAGATGTGTCCTACAGTGAATCCGACAAAATGGCGAAGATGATTCCTGTTTCTCGCGGTAAGCCAGCCAAGCTGAAGGTGATGATTTCCGAGGAGTCCCCTGCACCCGAATTTCGCGATCGCTACAAACAAGATGCGAAAGTATTTGAATGGCTGGACATGGCGATGCGTATCGAAGGGGTGAACAAAAGTTCAGGTGTTCACGCGGCGGGTGTGGTGATTTCACCATTTCCATTGGATGAGGTTGTACCATTGCAGCGTAGTAATGAAGGTCAAGTGGTCACGCAATACACGATGGAGGATTTGGAATCCCTTGGCTTGCTAAAAATGGACTTCTTAGGACTACGAAACCTGACAACCATTGAGCATACGAGTAAGCTAATTCGCAACAATCAAGATCCAAATTTCCATATTGATGCGATCGCCCCCGACATGTCTACGGAGGCAAATCAAAAAACCTATAAGCTATTGGAAAAAGGTGATCTAGAAGGAGTCTTCCAATTAGAATCTTCAGGCATGAAGCAGATCGTCAAAGATCTCAAGCCTTCCAATATTGAAGATATTTCTTCAATTCTGGCACTTTATCGTCCTGGTCCATTGGATGCTGGGCTAATTCCAAAGTTTATTAATCGTAAGCATGGCAGAGAAGCGATCGAGTATCAGCACCATACCTTAGAACCAATTCTAAATAATACCTATGGAGTATTATGCTTAGCTAAAGGAACTTTAATTGCGAAACCTGATGGCACAAGCACACCAATTGAGAATATCCGTAAGGGTGATGTAATTCTCTCGTCTGATGGTAAGCGCGTATGGTCAGCAAAGGTTGCAAAGCAATGGCAAAGTGGTATCAAGTCCATTGTCAAAATCACGCTATCAACAGGTACAGAGATTTACTGTACGCCAGAACATCGCTTTCTCACACCACAGGGAGATCAGTTTGCCCATGAGTTAAAACCTCTAAATGAAACTGGAGACACTATCACTTATAGATCATTCCTTTTTGAATTAGATTCTAATTCCTTGAAAGATGTTCGTCCTGTATTTGTGGCATCTATTGAAGACTGGGGAACTAGTGAATGTTTCGACATTGAAATGGTAGACCAAACCGCTCCCTATTTCTTGGCAAATGGAATTGTTACTCATAATTGCTATCAAGAGCAAATTATGAAAATGGCGCAGGATTTGGCAGGATATTCCCTCGGCGCTGCGGATTTATTGCGTCGGGCGATGGGTAAAAAGAAGCCTGAAGAAATGGAAAAGCAGCGTTCTATTTTTCTTGATGGTTGTGCTAAGAATGGAATTAGGTCGGAGATTTCTAATGATCTATTCGATCAGATGGTGATTTTTGCAGAGTATTGTCTCAGTTACGATACTTTGGTGCGAACTGTCGAATATGGTTTGATGCCCATCGGTAAAATCGTAGAGCATCAAATCGAATGTCAGGTTTACAGTGTTGATGAGAATGGCTTTGTCTATACCCAATCCATTGCCCAGTGGCACGATCGCGGTAATCAAGAAGTCTTTGAATATGAGCTAGAAAATGGCGATCGCCTTAGAGCTACTAAGGATCACAAGTTCATGACTCTTGATGGTGAGATGCTAGCGATCGATGAGATTTTTGAGAAAGGGTTAGAGTTGCTCTGTTACAATAATCTAAAATTGTGGAACTAAAGTAACCAGATCCCCGACTTTTTTTGTGAACTTGTCAATTCCCTTTGATAGCAAAGAAAAAGTCGGGGATCTCTGCTGCCAGTGACAAGGAAAAAGGAAAAAGGAAAAATTGGATTGTTAATAGAAACCTGTAGGGGCATAGCATTCACGCAGAAATTTATCAATTGGGTTATAGAATGTTTCGGTGATGATATGCGGATTATGCACAAAGTAGCTTAGTCTTTCCATCTGGCTTCTGGCTTGGCACTCTCGATGGCTAGGGCAACCAATGACTCAAACTTGCACTGCCTGACTGCAATATCGCGGCTACAGACTCTGCAAATCCTTGAAGATGTCGTTTATCCTTGGGATTGATCCATTGACGCAGTTGTTGTTGTAGCTGAAGATATAAGTGGGGCATTTGTTTAAGATCTTTTGTTGAGGAACTTGAGTATCTCATCTCTTGTCCCTTTTTGCATCTTGTCTCATGATGAGATTCTATGCCTAGTAACGCTTTTCAGGCTTTTCTGCACCTCTAAGGTGAAAACTATGGGATTAGATCGGATTGTCATTAAATCAGATGCCTGTTTTAGTCATCGGTAGACTATACAAGCGGCTTAGCAAACTTAACCCTCTCATCACTTCTGCAACGTTTTTATGTGGCGATCGCATCTAGCTCGAAGTTTACATCAGCACCGCAACCAACCCGAAGCAAGATTTTTACAACTCGCTACGATTGATTTGGAGCAGCGTCCACGCAATCGAACCGTCGTATTTCGTGGGTTTCTCGAAAATAGCGATCGCTTTCAAGACTGTTTAAAAATCGTGACCGATGCGCGTAGTCAAAAGATTGACCAAATATCTGCAAACCCTTGGGCGGAGATAAGTTGGTATTTCACAAAAACGCGATCGCAATTTCGGATACTTGGCAAACTGCTATTAATTGATAGTGAATCAGATTTAGAACTCCAGCAAGTGCGCGTAGAGGCGTGGCAAGCTCTTTCAGAACCTGCTAGAACACAGTTTACATGGGCGCATCCAAGAGAGCCGCGAGTTGAGTTTCTCGAAGTGTCCCCACCTGATCCTATACAACCACTGACTTCTTTTTGTTTACTATTGCTACAACCCATTGAAGTTGATCGCCTTGAATTACGAGGTACGCCCCAAAATCGCTGGGTCTATCTACGGGATAAGCAAGGAAATTGGAAAGAGCAAGAAGTTAACCCATAACTTTCGGATGATTAGCCCGCACTTGAGTGCAAGGCTAAGGTTGATAACTCATCCGTTCTGGCTTAGGATGCGTATGTATAGTAATGATGCTTATTTACTCTCGCTATGAAACTCTCCGAGCAAACCGATGTAGAAATACTGCAAGCTTGGCGATCGGGAAGCAGTCAAGCTTTTGGCATCTTCTACGATCGCTATGGTGAGTTGGTTTACCGAATATCATTAAGGATCTTAGGTAGCCCCCAAGAAGCGGAAGATCTGACTCAAGAGATATTTATTTTGCTAAGTCGGAATAGTACCTACGACAGTAAAAGAGGTTCAATCACTACTTTTTTGTCAGTTTTGACCCGATCGCGAGCAATTGATCGTATTCGTAAAACGCGATCGCAACAACAGCATCTCCAAAAATGGGAACAGAGCATTTCTTCAGAACATGACATCAGAAACTCATCACTTATGGAAAATGCGTCACTTACTGAACGTTCAGAAAAAGTAAAATTAGCGCTAGCCAATTTGCCTGAAAAGCATTGCCAAGTATTAGAAATGGCATATTTTGATGGACTTAGCCAAACTGAAATTGCTAAAGCTCTAGATACTCCTTTGGGAACGGTAAAGTCTTGGGCGAGAAGTGGATTGATTCGATTGAGAGAAAGTTTGCAAGATGCTTTGGAGTGATTATTATGACAACACCACAAAATAAATATCCCTGTGAATGGGAAGAATTATTAGCAGGATATGTTTTAGGAGATCTCGATCCTGAAGAAGTAACCGAGATGCATCAACTGATTGCAGAGCATCCAGAAATAGTTACAGAAATCGATTATCTACAAGATACGTTAGCGATGCTTCCGCTTGGCTTAAGTGAAACTCATCCAGCTAGTAGTCTGCGCGATCGCATTGCGGCGGTGGTTATTCCCAATAATGTTGAATCTCTCATAGTAGAGCCTCTCGATTCATCCATAGATTCTGTAATCGCTCCTTTAGCATCACCCAAGCGATCTCCTCGTCGCAAAAATCTCTGGAAATTAGCCACAATTGGTTTAAGTAGTATTGGTGCGATCGCCCTAATTGCCCTTGGCTTAGACAATTACCAAATGCGTCAACAAATCGCCTCTAATCAAATCGAGTTACAAAAACATCGTGCAACAATTGCGATGTTACAAGGTTCCGACAATCGCATGATCTCGCTCAAAGGCATGGGAGCAATTCCTGCTGCTTCGGGAAGTGTAATGATTGCGCCAACTGAAAAAGCTGCGATGATCAGCATTCAGAATCTGAGGCAAATTCCTCAGGACAATAGTTATCGGCTTTGGGCGATCGTTGATGGCAAAAAGTTTGATTGCGCTCAGTTCCGTCCTGATGAGCAAGGCAAAGTCTTTATGAAGATTCCATTAGCTAGCGCTCTTAAACAATCTACAACATTAATTATTACGATTGAGCCAAATAAAGATATGCCCGAACCCAAAGGCGAAATGGTCATGAAAGGGGAAGTTTAGCTTTTATACATAGCAATAAAAGGTTTGCTGTAAAAGCGCTAAGAGCGTGTTTGAGAAGTTAGCGTAAATTCCTGCTTTTACCCCCCCTTAATCCCCCCTTGCAAAGGGGGGATTAAGGGGGGGTAAAAACTTCTCTAACACGCTATAAGTGTAATAACCAAGAATTGATTGGCGGCGCGGAGCGCCGCCAATCAATTCTTGGTTTTTGATTTGTCCGAAGACAAGTTACTTTAGCTATAAAATTAACGTGAGTTCGATATAGCCATTTGCGGCGTGCTTCGCACGCCACAAATGGCAAAAAATGGTAAGAATCGCTTAGCGATTCTTACCATTTTTTGCTTTCGTCGAACTGACGTTAAAATTACTTCATCCAATGTGCCAACTCATCCGTATATCCAATAAGTAAACTTCAAAAGGATTACTTCACATCAATTTTGGGAAGAGAGCTTACAACAATGAACTATAGATTTATGGGACTTATTGCTGGGTTGACTTTGACTGCGGCAATTATTTCATGTTCCGCTACATCCACCACAACAACTGAAGCAACTCCCGCATCTACCTCTGCAACCAAGCCTGCTGACACGATTAAGAATGATGCTATGAAAGGCGACGCTATGAAGGATGGCAAATCTGCTAATGTGTCAGCCCCCACAACATCAAGATCTGGAAGTTTTATCAGTGCAGAGCATCCCACTAAAGGTAAGGCTCGCATTGCACAGGAAAATGGAAATTATTTTATTGAACTTGACGAAGGTTTTAAGACCTCAGAGAATGGTCCCGACCTATTCGTGATTTTGCATCGATCGCCTAATATTTTGAATATATCGAAGCCACCAGCTTATGCGATCGCTGAAGCAGACTATACAGTGATTGCGCCTCTCAAGAGTTTTAATGGCAAGCAACGCTATGCAATCCCTAAGGATATACAAATCGACAAATACCAATCAATAGCGGTCTGGTGTCGCATGTTTAATGCTACTTTCGGTTTTGCTCCTTTGTCTTGAGACTCAGGGGATTTATAGCTGTAGCCATAAGAGAGATGACGCACATCATCATCTCTCTTATATAAACTCGCTAAGCAGCGATCGCAGCAGCTTTAGTTGTACCGAGTGATTCCATTACCAATTCCGCGAGGTCGTTGATAAAAATTGGATGACTATTTAAAGCAGGAACGCGATCAAAGTTGTGAATCCCCGCTTCTTCTGCAACTTCACGATACTCAATATCGATTTCTTGCAAAGTCTCAATATGTTCCGACACAAAACTAATCGGCACAACTAAAAGATCGTTAACGCCACGCTTTGCTAAATTCTTAATTGCTTCCTCAGTATAGGGCTGGAGCCATTCGACGGGACCAACACGACTCTGATAAGCGAGAGTATGCGCGTTATAGCGTTGATAGTCTCGGCGCAAAGCCTTCATAATCCCGTCAACACAGTTTTCCATTTCTGATTGATAGGGATCGCCGTATTTGGTCACATATTTCACAGGGACACCGTGAGCGCTGAAGAAAATATGCACATTCTCAGGATCGGCAAAATCTTGCAATTTAGAATTGATTAAATCATTCATGGCGCGAATGTAGCCAGTGCGCTCATACCAAGACTTAATCGTAATTTTCTCGATCGCTTGAAGTTCGGGGTCATTTTCCCAAAGTGCATCAAGTTGCTTAATGCTCGAACCACTGGTGCTGATGGAATATTGTGGATATAGAGGCAACACCACAAGTCTGGTAATGCCATCCTGTTTGATTTGGGCGATCGTTTCTTCGGTGTAGGGATGCCAATAGCGCATGGCGACATAGACCTTTGCATCGACACCATGTCGTTGCAAGACATTCTCAATATTTTCACCTTGCTCTTTGGTAATTTGGAGCAATGGTGAACCACCGCCGATCATACGGTAATTTTCTTGACTGATGGGGGCGCGACTAGCAGCGATCAATGAGGCGATCGGCTTTTGTAAAAAAGGAAAGGGGAGGCGAATGATTTCTGGATCGGCGAATAGGTTATACAAGAAAAGATAGACATCTTCTAGCTTTTCAGGGCCTCCTAAGTTTAATAGCATTACTCCAACGCGACCAGACATAAAGCAATTTCCTAAATTTGATAAGTTGATAATTTAATGAATATGAATGAAGCAAAGCTTCGCTCACAATGATGAATAAATGGATTATTTTATTAAGTGAAATTTTAAAACGCTGTCTAAATCTTAGTCTAAGTTATTGATAAGTATAAGCTTTTGTTTTGGGATACCTATGCATAAGGTAGTGTGTCACAGAGCTACCCCCTAACCCTATTGCTTATCTAGCCATCGCTTCACACAGGCTTCCAACAAATCAATGTCTAATGGCTTTGTCAGATAATCATCACAACCAGAAGCGATCGCTGATTCTTTATCTCCTTTCATCGCATGAGCCGTGACCGCAATTATAGGGATATTAGCTGTGCGATCGCTCGCTTTGAGTTGTCGGGCTACTTCCCATCCATCGATTTCTGGCAAAGATAAATCTAGCAAAATCAGATCAGGATGATTAGTTACTAGCCAATCTAGCGCTGATTGACCATCTTGGATGCAAGTGACGCGATAGCCTGAATCTAGAAACACCTGTTCTACCAAAACTTGGTTGTCAGGGGCATCTTCGACCACTAAGATTAGCGGTGGGCTGTTAAGTGCGGGCATAGGTGCTGAGCGGTTCTTTGATGAACTTGATATAGAGATGTTTAAAGGTCGATTTCAAGACTCTGGGCATTCCAAAGTCGATCGCCATCATCGTTTCTGGTAGTTTCCAATCTCTGCTTTGCAATTGAGCGATCGGATCGCCGATGATGTCAATTGCATCAAGATCGCTACAAAGTCCTGTGCGGATCGCGGCGGCAACTGTCGGTACATCGAGAGGTTTAACTCCAAGGATCTCCACCATAACGCGATCCAGTGCAAAAACATCACAGGAAGCCGCTAAAACCCCTAATTCTTTTGGTTCTCCAGCGCTAGGACCATTCCCTTCATGTCCGACAATACCATCAAGGATTGTCAGTTCAGGATTAATTGCTCTTGCTGTTTCGATGAGCATTTGTGCGAATCGCTCGACATCTTTACCAGCTTCCATATGCCACCAAGCTTTCATCTTGCCTGGGACGCAACCAAATAGATTTTTGACACCGAGGGTTAGGGTCAGTTGCATATGTGACTTGACCTTAGGTAAGTTAATTACCACATCTGCATCCATCGCTTCTTTACTTAGACGCAAATGTTGCAGTTCACCTTCGCCTTCGGTTGCGTAGCGTTTGCCATGAAACTCGATAATTGGTAAGCCCAATTCTTCGGCAAGGGGTAATAAGCCATTCGCCTTGGCAATTCCTTTAGCACTACCAAAGGCAGGGCTATCTCCTAAAAATGGTTTCCCGCCTGCTTCTTGTACCATTTTAGCGACACAATACACCAATTCGGGGCGAGTGGTACATTCTTTGGTGGGTCGTGAGCCTGTGAGTAAGTTGGGCTTGAGGAGAACGCGATCGCCTGCTTTGACGATGCTGGACATACCTCCTAGGGGTGCAAGTACGGTCTCTAGTGCTGTCATCAAGGATGCAGTTTCGTAGCTAGAGGTATGTAGAAGACTGACGATTGGTTTCATGAATTATATCTAGAAGGTGGTGGGTCAGCAAGCTATTTAAAAATATAACCTAGTAACTATGTCTTACTCCCTTCCCACTCAAGAATTAGTTGTGCGGTGTGAAGTGCCGCCGCCATTTATTTGGGGTTTATAATTTCTTGCCATACAATAGCTATAGATAGCCAAAAAAACTGAAAGAGTGGGCTTACATATTCCTGTATTTTTTATTCTTATATTTTTTTAAGTCATAATCTGAGTAAATTTATGTCTATTCAAATCTATGGCATACCCAATTGTGGGACTTGCAAAAAAGCGATCGCTTGGTTAGACAATCAAGGAATTGCCTACGAATTTATCAATACTAAAGACTATCCCCCAACTCGCACGGCGATCGCTGAATGGGTAAATGCATTAGGAGAAAGAGTAATGCGAAATACCTCTGGACAATCCTACCGATCGCTTGGCTCTGAAAAAGAAACATGGTCACATATTCAATGGATTGAAGCCTATGCCAAGGATTCGATGCTGCTCAAGCGTCCTTTATTTGTTAAAGATGGTAAGGCGATCGCGATCGGCTTTAGAAACCCTGAAGAAATCAAACAAAAATTAGCTTAAAATCAGCTTGAATGATGCTTCTTGCAACCACACATACTCATTCCAAAGAGTGATAGTAATTTCTAGGTGAGCTAACGTATATTGAATTGGTAATTACGAACTGGTAATTATCAATTACTAATTATCAATTTTTAATTTACTAATTGATAAGTTATTTCCAAAAAATTCAATCACATGGGTAAAAATAGTAATGAGCCAAAGACTAAAGCGATGGGAATCACCACGCAAAGAAGGTAGAAATGATAAAGGTAAAGGTGGCTCAGCACGCCAACGCCAAAAGAAAAAACAACTGCAAATGCTTCGTAAAAAATTAAAAGAAGGTATTAATACCCAAGCAAAAAGAGATGGCGCTAGCGCCATCTCTTTTTGGTTTTCAGAGGAAGTTGCAAAGCAACTTCCTTTCGGCTAGTGCGTAACTACAGGAACCTGCTGAGCAAAGTCAGCATCACCAACTTCGTGAAAATCAGTCTCACCAAAAATGGCAGTTTCAAACTTGTAATGCTTGAACTCTAAAATATTTCCTGAATGATCAGCTAAGAAAAAAGTTCGATGTTCCAAAGGTGTATCCACAAAGCGAACTTTTGGCTTTTGATAAAACTTAAGGCGCTTATCATGGACTTTTTCTAATAAAGCCATCCAGTTATTTTCGGAATAAAATACTAATCCGAAATGGCGCGGATAAATACCACGTTGCGATTCAAGAGATTCATGAACAACGTGCGCTACCAACTGGTGACCATACAAACTCATGATCAGCGAGTCACTTGACTCGCGTCCTGCCAAACAACCCAAACCATCAATATAAAAAGCTTTGGTGCTTGCAATATCTTTGACTGGAAATGCGAGATGAAAGAGGATCTTGGTCATGTTGCCGTATTTTCTAGCATAAGTTTGGTGCGCTTGAGTTTATCAGGAACTTCAATCGGATATTTTCCTGTAAAACAAGCCGTGCAAAAATGCGTGGTATCAATTTGTGTCGCCTTTAACATTGCGTCGTGACTGAGATACGCAAGCGTATCAACCTCAATCTGTTTGGCGATCGCATCGACAGATTTCTGCGCTGCGATCAAATGATCTTGCGAGTCCGTATCAATACCATAAAAACAAGGGTGAGTAACAGGAGGCGAAGAAATACGCATATGTACCTCAGTTGCACCAGCCTCACGCAATGCTCTTACTATTTTACGACTCGTCGTTCCTCTTACGATCGAATCATCGATCACAATTACCCGTTTACCCTGCAAAACATCCTTAAGGGTATTCAGCTTCATACGGATGCCAGACTCCCGCATGGCTTGGGTGGGCTGAATAAAAGTTCGCCCCACATAGCGATTTTTGATCAGAGCCTCTCCGTAGGGAATCCCTGACTCTCGTGAAAACCCGATCGCCGCAGGAATGCCTGAATCTGGCACGCCAATCACAATATCGGCTTCCACAAAATTTTCTTTAGCTAATTCTCGCCCAATTCGCAATCTGTATGTATAAAGACTTTCATCATGCATGACACTATCGGGTCTTGCAAAATAAATCATCTCAAAAACACAGAGCTTCGGCTGTGATTCTTCCCATTGCCAAGACTCAATCCCTTTGTCCATGGTAATGATCACTAGCTCTCCAGCTTTGACCTCACGTACATATTCTGCACCGATAATATCTAAGCCGCAGGTTTCTGAAGACAAGACATAGGAGCCATCAGGGGTTTTGCCAATCACCAAAGGACGGACACCATAGGCATCCCTAGCACCGATAAGCGCATTGGGAGTTGCCATCACTAGGCTGAATGCACCATGGCAGCGCTTCAGAGCCGTAACGATCGCCCCTTGCCAGTTTTTACCCTCCTCTACGGCTTCGCTTACCGCAAAGGCTATTCCTTCAGAATCGGTAGTTGATTCGAGGGCATGACCTTGCGCTGACAGTTCGCCACGTAATTCAGTAGCATTGACTAAGTTGCCATTGTGGGCAAGCGCAAAATCGCCCAATCTCGTATTAATGATAATTGGCTGAGCGTTACAAACCTTACTCGAACCTGTGGTCGAATAGCGGTTATGCCCAATCCCTAAAGCTCCTTTCATTTCTGAGAGGATCGTTTCATTAAATACTTGGGCAACTAGTCCCATCGCTTTGTGAGTATGGGTCGTGCCGCGATCGTCGTAGACAGTAATCCCTGCTGATTCCTGCCCACGATGCTGTAAGGCATACAATCCAAAATAAACAAGTTTAGCAACATCCCCTTCTGCTGCTAGTACCCCGAAAACACCACAAGCTTCCTGTGGTTTATCCGTCTCAATGTCATTGTTAAAATCTAGATCATCAAAATCGGGTTGATTTATAAGGTTCTTAGGCATCTCATCAGCAAAAACAGAATGGTCAGAATGGTCTGGCAACATAGCAGTTATACGCAATACATTAGTTTGGGTAGAAGAGAAAAGCCCACTCTATAGATCGTACCAGTGTTAAGCATTTCTTAACCAAAATTAGCAAAGCAACCCCAGAAGGATGAAGTAGGCTCTCTGGGTTGCCATCCTCCTTCTGGGTTTTAATTTGTCCTTCTGCCCTGTAAACTTAATTACGAGGTTGTGTAGTAAGTCACAACTAACTTAATTTTGTTTTCTGTTTCTGGAAATTTTCTGGGGCATAACAAAGGCTTAATAGTTATAAAATTTAGACAAGTAAGGATTCCTACGCATGGATAATACAATCAGCCTTGAGATTATTGAGGTCGTTGAACAGGCAGCGATCGCATCTTCTCGGTGGATGGGCTTGGGTAAAAAAGATGAAGCCGACGAAGCAGCGGTTGAAGCAATGCGCGAACGCATGAACAAAATTCATATGCGTGGACGCATTGTTATCGGTGAAGGCGAACGTGACGAAGCACCCATGCTCTATATCGGTGAAGAAGTTGGTATCTGCACACAGCCAAATGCTGCCGAATTCTGCACCATCGAAGAATTACAAGAAATTGATATCGCTGTTGACCCTTGCGAAGGCACAAACCTTGTCGCCTATGGTCAAAATGGTTCGATGGCAGTTTTGGCTATTTCTGAACGCAATGGCTTGTTCCGCGCTCCTGACTTTTATATGGACAAACTAGCTGCACCTCCTGCTGCGAAGGGTCACGTCGATATCCGCAAAACACCTACCCAAAATCTGAAAATTCTTTCGGAATGTTTAAATCGCTCGATCGAAGAATTGGTCGTCGTAGTTATGGATCGTCCTCGTCACAAGGGTTTGATTTCTGAAATCCGTGCCGCAGGCGCTCGTGTCCGTTTGATCAGTGATGGTGACGTATCTGCTGCAATTTGCTGTGGTTTCGCTGGTACAAACATCCATGCTCTGATGGGTATTGGTGCTGCTCCTGAAGGTGTTATTTCGGCAGCCGCAATGCGTTGCTTGGGTGGACATTTCCAAGGTCGTCTAGTTTATGACCCAGCCGAAGTTAACACTCCTGAGAGCGCTAAGTGGACTCGTGAAGGTAACTTGGCTCGCCTCAAGGAAATGGGTATCGAAGATGGCGATAAGGTCTATGATGCCAATGAATTAGCTTGTGGTAAAGATGTATTGTTTGCTGGCTGTGGTATTACCCCAGGTACATTGATGGAAGGTGTCCGCTTCTTTGGTGGTGGTTGCCGTACTCAGTCTTTGGTTATCTCAACTCAATCGAAGACTGCTCGCTTTGTTGACACCATTCACTTGACTGGTGATGCTCCTAAGACTATTAATTTGCGTTAATAACTTAGTTAGAATTACTAGCATCTATGGTGCTAGTAATTCTAAGCCCCTCAAAAAAGTAAAGGAAAGCGCTTCGCGCTTTCCTTTACTTTTTTGAGGGGCTTAGAGAATGACGGCAGCTATATTACAGAACGTTAAGGAGTAATAAGTACCTACTACACTGGTAGCTATCTCCTGATAAGCTCATCCAATAAGATAATTATTTCCAGTCCTAAATAAGAAACGCATTTACGATATGAATATTGCAGTTGTTGGCTTGAGTCATAAAACGGCGACTGTGGAAGTACGGGAAAAGTTGAGTATTCCCGAAGATCGCATGGAAGCAGCGATCGCTCAACTGATGAGCTATCCGAATATTGAAGAAGCTGCAATTTTAAGCACTTGTAACCGCTTAGAGTTGTATGTAGTTACTAGCGAAGCCGAAGGTGGTATTCGTGAAATTATGCAGTTTCTTTCGGAATTTAGCCAACTACCTCTACAGTACCTACGTCGTTATCTGTTTATTCTGCTCCGCCAAGATGCCGTAACTCACCTGATGCGGGTTGCGTCTGGCTTAGATAGTCTGGTACTTGGTGAAGGTCAAATTCTCGCTCAGGTCAAAAATACCCATCGTATCGCCCAGCAATACAATGGTGCAGGTCGGATTCTTAATCAACTTTTTAAACAAGCTCTTTCAGCAGGTAAGCGCGTCCGTACTGAGACTGAAATTGGTACGGGTGCAGTGTCAATTAGTTCGGCGGCAGTAGAACTCGCTCAAATTAAGCTGCAAAATTTATCGGATAAACACACTACGATCATTGGCGCTGGCAAGATGTCCCGCCTGTTAGTCAAGCATTTAATTTCTAAGGGTGCTCAAAAGATTGCGATCGTTAATCGATCGCGCGATCGCGCTGCGGCCATGCTTAAGGAATTTGAAACTAGCAATGCTGAGTTCGATATCCGTCCACTGGATCAAATGCTGGATTGTGTAGCAATTTCTGATCTTGTGTTTACGAGTACTGCTTCTACAGAGGTAATTCTGAGTCGTAAAAATCTTGAAGCGATCGCTTCAAATCACACTGGCTTAACTCTCGTTGATATTTCTGTACCGCGCAATATTAGTTCTGATGTCAACGAGTTGCCGAATACCAGAGCCTACAACGTTGATGATTTGCAAGCCGTAGTTGCCGAGAATCAAGAAAGTCGTCGTCAAATGGCGATGCAAGCTGAGGTTTTGCTGGAAGGTTGTGTGGCGGAGTTTGATAGCTGGTGGCGATCGCTTGAGACTGTCCCCACGATCAGCAAGCTGCGTCAAAAGATGGAAATCATCCGTGAGCAGGAGATGGAAAAAGCGCTATCTCGACTCGGCAATGATTTTGCTGATAAGCATCAAGATGTGATCGAGAGCATGACTCGCGGCATCATCAATAAAATTTTGCATGATCCAATGGTGCAGCTTCGCGCTCAACAGGACATCGAGACGCGCCGCCGCGCCATGCAAATGTTACAAGTTCTCTTTGACCTAGATTCACCCTCTAGCCAATTGAAAGAAGGGTAATAAAAAAGCCGCCCTAGGACGGCTTTTTTATTAACGAAAGCGTGACAACACTTTTGTCCGATGGTGAATATCTCGAAAATTGTTTGCCTAAAGAATGATTGTGCTTACATCCTCTACTAAAGTAAACTTTTGTAAATACACTTAATAACTATAAAAGTTTGATAGGCGTTGCAAAGCATCATATATCAAATTCTTAAAAACTATTTTTAAAAATCAAAGGTAAAGCTATGTCTGTAACTAAATCGACTGGATTTGCAAAAAGTACGGGACAGCCCAAGCTAAAGAAAAAAGCTCCCAACAAGCATCAAGTCGCTGCTAATAAATACGACGAGATGAAAGAGAAAGGTTTGCCTGAGTTCAATATTTACATTCGCATCAAGGGAAAAGATTGGGTTCCTGCGGGTTCGATGGCAGTGGAACGCAGTAACCTCATTAGTCGCGCCATTTTCCAACAGGAAGATTCTCTGCTTAAGGGGGCAATTCGTCTCTACCCTATTCTGCGGCAGTATAAAGAAAATCTTGAATATGGTTATCGTTTGAAGGAATTTCCTGATGAGGAAATCACAGTTGCGGTACTTCCAGAGCCTACTATTGGCGATAAGTTTCAGTATGCTTTCACTAAGGCTAAGGAATATTTCAACAGCATTACAAAGAAAAAGTAGTCTAAGTAGAAGCGCAAGTTACTAAAGCTCTCTATCAATTCCCCTTAAAAAGGTGGAAGTAGAAAATTCTTCCATCTTTCAATACCAAAAAGATGAGTGGCGGAGCTTCGCACCGCCACTCATCTTTTTGCTAAGCAAAACTTATTGCGGGGGAATCTGGGATGGTGATCTAGAAAGTTCCTAAGTAAACTAAAAACTTAGAAAGCTGTCCCGTCCGCTATGCGGACGGGACAGCTTTCTAAGTTTTTAGTTTTAATTATGGTGAGATGCTTAAATGGTTTCTTAGAGACGGATCTTTGGGTAGGGGAATGTGATATCTATAAAAATCAAAAAAAACTAACCAATTTAGATCTACCCTCAATTTTAAAATTAGTATTAAGATTTTGAGTGAGTAAATCGAAAAAATGTGATGAAAGCCAATATCAAAAAGAAGTTCAAAGCATTATCAAGTCCTAAGTTCGTTGGCTATGCATTAGTTGGGGCGATCGCCTTACTCAGCGCGATCGCTACGGGCTTAGAACTAAGCGAAGTGCAGAACCTTGAACGCCAGACCCAATCGGCATTTTTTAACTGGCGTGGACCGATCGCTCCTCCCAAGGATATTGTGATTCTAGCGATCGATGATCTTTCACTACGCCAAGGTGAATTTTACGATCCTCAGACTCGCCCATTTTTGGAACCATTTCGCACAACTACATGGAAGCGCATTGTCTATGCTCAAGTTCTAGAAAAACTGGTTAAAGCTGGCGCAAAAGTAGTAGCCTTCGATATTTTATTCGTGACTCCCGGCGACCATGGGACTGCTGATGATGACAAATTTCAATCGGCGATCACTAAGTATGGAGAACGCGCCGTATTTGCGGCTAGTTATGAATTTACGCAAATTGGTGAAGCAAATATTATGCAACTTGCCTCACCTGATGGAATTTTTCAAATAAAACCAAATACCCTAGGATTAATTAATTTTCAACCTGAAGTTACAGGCAATATTCACCGTTTGGGTGTGCAGCCACCATTAGACAGCGGCTTGCCCATTATGCCAACTTTCGCGGCAGCGATTTTGAATGTCGCCCAGATTAGTTATCCCAAACCTAAAGGTGATGGGATTTATTTTTTTGGGGGGGCTGATACATGGACAAATGCTCAACAACAGATTCCATTTTATTATGTGGTTGATCCATATAATTGGAATAGTGAACAACTTCAGGGTGGTAAATTTTTTAAAGACAAAATTGTTTTGATCGGGGCAACGGCAGCTTCAAAGCAGGATATCCAAAACTCAGCGATGGGGCGAATGCCGGGAATTGAGATTCATGCCAATGCGATCGCTACGCTCATGCAAGGTAAAAGCATGGCAGGGCTATTTGCTAATCCAATCCAGCAGGGTATTTTCACCCTTTTGCTAGTGGGAATCTCAGGTGGTATTCTCTGCCGATTTAAGCGACCACTGATGCAGATATTAGGCGCTTTTGGCATGGCGATCGCTTGGTTTGGGATTGGTTATGTCTGCTTCATTTACGCCAGTACGATTTTACCTGTAGCAATTCCTGCAATCGCGATCGGCTTAAATGGAGTGGCTCTTTTGACGACAGGTTCGATAGCTGCTCAATTTGATAAAATCTTGCTGCGTCGCACCCTTGAGCGTTATGTCGCTGCGCCAATTGTGGAAGAGATTGTCAATCAACCTGACAGTTTTCGCGATCTTCTAGAGGGGCGCACAATCAAAGCTGCGGTGCTGTTTTCCGATATTCGTGGCTTTACGACGCTATCTAGTCGCCTTCCTGCCAAAGTGCTAATCCATCAACTAAATACTTATCTGGGTGGTATGGTGGATGCGATTTTGGAGTATCAAGGCACAATTGACAAGTTCATTGGTGATGCGATTATGGCGGAGTTTGGCTCACCTGTTTCGCGAGGAGAGAAAGCCGATGCAATGAATGCGATCAATGCTGCTCTAAATATGCGATTGGCTCTAATGGAACTGCGTAAAGTTTGGCAAACTGAAAATATGATCCCTTTCTCGAATGGGATTGGTATTAACTATGGGGAAGTAACTGTCGGCAATATTGGCTCCTCTCGTCGTCTTGAATATGCGGTTATTGGCGATACGGTCAACGTGGCAAGTCGTGTTGAAGGTATGACTAAGGAATTGGAGACAGATATTGTTATTACAGAAGCGCTTTACGAAATTGTCAAGGACGAAATCGATGTTGTTGGTTTTGGAGAACATGCGCTTAAGGGTAGAGTTGGGAATGTACGGCTATATGGTGTGATTGGGCTTAAAGGTAGCGATCGCAAAATTTATGAACAAGTCCACAATGATCTTAAGCGCCATACAGCAGTGATCGATATTCTCAAAAAAGGTCAGTTACCAACACGTCGCGAATAAAGATTATTAACCTTACAACGCTTTGCGTTCAAACCCGAACCAAGAATAAATTTGAAAGCGTTGCTTCGCAACGCTTTCAAATTTATTCTTGTGGTTCGTTTGATCGGAAATGGCTGTAAAAGAGGATTTGGAGACCAAATCCCTACATATTTGTAAAGGTAGGGGCTTGGTCTCCAAGCCACACTCTCAGCGTTCCGTAAACATCACAGATTATTAAAAGCGTGGCGAAGCCACGCTTTTAATAATCTGTACAATTTGAGCGATCGCATTGGCATCTTCGCTTTGGTGCATATTCTGAATATATTCATCACGACGCTGATCAAGATCAGCGATCGCCTTGAGTAAACTCTCACTCGTCAAATCTTCTTCAAACAGAACAGCACTATAACCACGGGCTTGAAAAGACTTGGCATTGAGGATCTGGTCGCCGCGACTGGATAATTTTGATAGAGGAATTAGTAAATTCGGTTTGCGTAAAGTCAGAAACTCAAATACAGCATTGGCTCCTGAACGTGACACGACTAAATCAGCGATCGCTAAAATATCGGCAAGTTCTGTTCCTAAATACTCAAATTGTTGATAGCGTGGATTTACATTGAGATTGATATCAAGATTGCCTTTGCCACAAGCATGAACAACTTGATACTTTTGTGTAAGCTCAGCTAAAACAGCACGGATAGATTGGTTGATTTTTGTGGAACCTGTACTGCCACCGACCACAAATAGAACTGGATCATCAGCATTAAATCCACAAAATGCTCTTCCTCTTTCTCCATTTCCTAGGAGAATATCAGGACGAATTGGTAAGCCTGTATGTGTAACCTTGGGAGCATACTTTGCTAAATGTTTAGCAGTTTCAGGAAAAGTGACACAGACTTTAGTTGCAAAGGGAATTGATAGACGATTGGCTAAACCAGAAGAAAAGTCTGATTCATGAATAATCACAGGAATCCGTTGTAGCCAACTTGCAAAAATAACGGGAACCGTGACAAATCCACCTTTAGAAAATACTACTTGAGGCTTGATTTTGGCGATCGCAAAAAAAGCATCAAATATGCCCTTAATTACTTTAAAAGGATCGATGAAGTTCTGCCAAGAAAAGTAGCGGCGCAATTTACCCGACGAAATACCGTGATAGGGAATACCAACTTCGGCAACAAGTTGTTTCTCAATCCCATGATTAGAACCAATATATATAACTTCCCAGCCATCAGCTTTCAAACTCGAAAGTAAAGCAAGATTGGGGCTAACATGACCAGCAGTACCGCCGCCTGTCAATACAATTTTGGGTTTCTTTATTAATTGTTGATGATCTGATAGTAAGTTTGGCTGATCTTTGGTCTGATTATTTGCGCCCACAGTTATTATTTGTCTCTAGATATTGAGAATATTGGATTTTTATAGCAATTATAGATTAATCAAAACCCAGAAATTTTTTAAAAGTGTTGCTTTGCAACACTTTTAAAAAATTTCTGGGTTTTGATTTGAGCGCAAAGCGCTACCCTACCAAAGCCCAAGAAGTGAGTGGCGGCGCTTCGCGCCGCCACTCACTTCTTGGGCTTTATATCCTAAGCAAAACTTGCTTTTCTATAATTGCAATATTTGAATAGATTTTATGTGAAAATTGGTTAGGACACATAAAACTCAAATCTAAAGAGTTTAGGACATGAACCAAGTCTGGCAAAATTTCAAAAAGCCAATTCGTAATGGTCTCAAATATGCCAAAGCTTTAGTCAAAGGTTATCCATTCCATTATGCTAATTGCCAAAATCCTGATGTTGCTGACCAATACCAGCATAAATGGATAGAATCTATTACGCCTATTCCCGATCGCGGCACATTAGAGATTCGTGCTAATCGAATTTGGAACTTACGACTTGCGGCTCAAAGGATTCATTGTCTTCATATTGCTCCTCAAAAGATTTTTAGTTTTAGCGATCGCATTGGCGAACCAACTAGAGCCAATGGGTTTCGAGAAGCTCCTGTATTTGTGCGTGGTCAGGTGCTAACTGACGTGGGCGGAGGCTTGTGTCTGATTGCTACTAATGTTTTTAATACCTTTCTGTACGCAGGATGTGAGATTTTAGAACGGCATTGCCATAGTATTGATGCCTATGGAGAATCAAGATTTTACGAATTAGGTCAAGATGCCGCAGTCGCAAATGGATATAAGGATCTGATCATTCGTAATCATAGCCAAATCCCTTTGCAACTGCGATTTCAAGTATTAGCAGAGGAAGGTAAAGTTGAGTCAAGTCTTTGGGGGTCTGCACCAAAACCTTGGCAAATAAAAGTAAATTCCCAAATAATTAAACAATTACATCCACCAAATCCACAGTATCTATCGGGTTGGGTTGTGAAAACCTCGCGCTATATCAAAAACGAATTAGAGCCATTATCTACATGGCAAAGTGATTATCAAACTGTTAGCTGTTATCAGCCATGTGTCAAGTCATAACGAAAGGCGGCGCGAAGCGCCGCCTTTCTTCCTATGGGATTAAGCCAAATCAAAAACTAGAATTTCCGCATCACCTTTACCAATCAATTTTAAATCGCCAACCCGATCGCTTGAAATAGCATCACCAGCATTTAGCAAGCGATCGCCTACTAATACACTACCCTTTGCTACTTGTATCCATGGATAGCGATTTTGATTAACTGTATGCACAACTTCTGCACCATCTTCGAGAATGGAAGCATAAACATAGGCCTCTTGATAGATTTTGACGGAGCGATCGCGTCCATCGGGTGAAACGATCAACCTTAACTGATTGAGCTTTTCTTCCCTTGAGAAAAAAACTTGTTCATAGCTGGGCTTGACACTTTCTTGATTCGGTAAAATCCATATTTGTAATAGATGAGCAGATTCTGTTGCTGAAGGATTAAACTCACTGTGGGTAATTCCTGTGCCTGCGCTCATTCTTTGCACATCACCCACACGAATCACTGAGCCATTGCCCATGCTGTCCTTATGCTCTAAAGCTCCATCGAGCATATAGGTAATGATTTCCATGTCGCGATGGGGATGGGTTCCAAAGCCTTTGCCACCAGCAATCTGATCTTGGTTAATTACGCGCAATGAGCGAAAAGCCATATGCTGCGGATCGTAATAGTTAGCGAAGGAGAAGGTGTGATAACTATCGAGCCAACCGTGATTGGCATGTCCTCTTTCTTCTGATTTACGAATAGTCAACATAATTTTTATCTCTGATAGTTGTTTTTCATAATTTGCAGCGCCAAAGGCGCTGCAAATTATGAATTAAAGTTTTGTATGCGCTCCATCACAGAATGGAGCATTGCCTGTATGTTTGCATAGACAAAGTGCAACTTTCTTAGTTTCGCTCACTTCAAAGGCAAGAGGGGTAAATTCTGTTCCTTTATGTGCGCCATTACAGTAAGGTTGGTTGGTAGATTCTCCACAGGTACACCAGTAATAAGTTTTAGGCTCTAATTCCAATACAACAGGTTTCTTGTCAGCAATCTTAGGTTCACTCATGAGTTCTGTCCAAATGCGTTGGTTAATAATATGTCTGTCGCCAAGTTTGTTAGGACATAAAACCCAAAAAGGAGGCGAGGATCGCCTCCTTTTTGGGTTTTGATTTGTCCAAATATTAGGTGGCGACATCTATAAATCAAATATAATTGACTCACACTCTTTAAGTAAAGTATGCACTTTTTTGTAAGGTACATACCAAAAAGATACTATGGAAAATTATTCTGATACTTTTACCCTAAATTCCTTATCTGAAGTGGATTGTATCGCTACTTACCAGAGCGATCGCCCTAGTTGTCCAGTGGAGGCTACCCTTGATGCGATCGGCGGACGCTGGAAGGTTTTGATTTTGCACGAATTATTTAATGGCACAAGGCGCTTTGGTGAATTGCATCGCAGTTTACGTGGCATTACTCAAAAAATGCTGACTCAACAACTACGAGAAATGGAGCATGATGGTTTAATTCATCGCGAAGTATATATGCAAGTTCCGCCCAAGGTTGAATATTCGCTCACGGATTTAGGCAAAACCTTACAGCCTGTATTGGATGCAATGCATCTTTGGGGTAAAAAATATTTAGAACAGCAATAAAAAAGACGCACAAAGTGCGTCTTTTTTATTGCTTAGAAAGCACTTTGTGCTTTATTTACTTACCGCCTTTCTTGAGAGCCAAGATCACTTCAAATTCAGCAGTATCTGGATTTGGATAGGTCGCAGTTGCCGCAATACCTCGGATAGACTCGATCAAAGCTTTTGCTTCAGGAGGAGTCTTTTCTTTCTCAGCAGCAGGCATGAAGCTTTGAACAATACTCCATGTGCGATCGGCATCAATATAGAAATAGCCAACATTGTTAGCAGGTAAAGTACTAATTACTGACTTATAGGTAGCATCAGCATCGAGTGCAGTTGCAGGTTTGGGTACAAACAGTGACACAATCGGAGAAGCAGTTAGGAAGATAGTGTCTGGCTGACTCCAACCATGGGCTATGATCGCACCAGCCCCAGCCGCAGACCATTCAGTAACAGAAACTCCACCGACATCTTTTTGGGCTACCGTTGCACCATTCTGCTTCGCAAAATCATCCAGTTTCTTGAACAAAGATTCAGCAGCAGCACGGTTTGTAGTTTGCAGCATTAGTAAAGGTGCAAGCCCTTGAGTTTGCGCCAAAATTCCTTCGGTCTTACCAGCTACAGAAGCTAGGGCAAACTCGCCATCCATCCATCCAAAGATATCTTTGTCGAGATCGATCGCCAATGGAGAAGACTTCAGTTGCGCTCTGACTTCATCAAGCCCTTTCTTGATTTCAGGATTTTTATCTGCCGACTTTACAAATTGCTCCCATGAACTCTTGATATTAAAGCCCGTGGTTACCATAAACGCTTGGGAAGGAATCTGACTCATAACCTTATTAGGTGAGTTTTTGAGGGCAGCAATTGCCGCAGGATCAAACTTACCAAGGGCTTTGAAGCGAATACCTGCATCATCAATGCCAAATCCCATATTCACAGATTTGACCTGCTTCAATTGTTCCAGTGACTCTGGGGGAATGGTCTGAGCTTCAGGATTTAGTGCTGCTAGCTCTACAATTGATGTGCCGAAGTTAGGAATGTAAACTTGAGCAACAGGGTTTTGAATTTTGAGATCATCGGCACTTGCGGCACTTGCTAACGAAGCTTCACCTTTAAAGGTATCGATCGCTTTCTGAGTTGTTTGTTCTTGAGGGGTAACAATCAGATAATCACCAACCATGGCGGTTACACTACCCTGACTACCTTCGCCATATTGGGTGATCTTCACACCTTTATAGTCAGACTGCTTTTCTTTGCCACCTGCCTTAGTTTTGATTTTCTCGGTCAAAAACTTCTCAGCACCAGCCTTGTCTTTAACCTCAACCACGATCAAAATATTAGGAATAGTTTTTGCTTCAGGGGTTTCAGGAGCAGCTTTGTCCTGTACAAACTGAATCGAACCTGTATCGCTCATCGGTACATAGCGATTTTGAATAGCCGCTTGTGATTTTCTTGGTACAAGGCTAGCCGTTTTCTCTGAAGGTAAAATTGCGAAAGTTATACTTTTACCGACCCAAGGCTTAATATCTTTGTCGTAGTCAACGTCACCTGAGGAGAGATTTTTCCTGACTTCAGCGATCGCTTGATCGTAGAGTTTTTTGGTTTCTGGAGACAGGAACTGCTCTATTTTGGACAGTGCGGCTTCATCGGTGGAGATAGACATAGCCATCAAAGATTGCTTTGGAACAACCGTAAGTGTTCCCGATGTACTACTAGCCGTGGGAAGGATCGACGGCTTATTGAAGAAGAAATAAGCACCTACGCCCCCAGCTACTACTACAGCCGCACCACCAATAATTGGTAGTAAATTTGGTTTTGTTTCAGTCATAATGCATACCTCACACTTGTCAATTTCAATATGACAGTATAGTGCTTAACTTAAAATCCCCATAGACACGATTCACCTATGTATTGTGAGTTCGCTCACATCAATCTCATTTAAGGAGCATTTTAGCGCATTAACCAAATCCCCTATTTACTTATGGGGTGACACTTTTAAGTAAGTATTCTGATCGCCAACTAATCAAAAGTAAATAAATAGAAAATCTCCCTAAAGGATGAGTCTTAAAAATTCAGCAACTTTAAAAAATATCTCCTTCCTTCCTTTCCAAGAATCTACCTTGTACACACAAGTTTCTCTGTCTACGATTGAGGGTTTAGATCCCCTCAATCCCCCTTAAAAAGGGGGAAGAATTAAATTCTCCCCCCTTTTTAAGGGGGGCTGGGGGGGGGATCATTAGTAACTCACGCTATAGCTGATAACTTGTATGTACACCGCAACCCTATTCTTGGGCAATCAAACCCAAGCCAGCAATTCTTTGCTGGTTAAAAATCTAGCCATGCTGGAATAATTTGCCATGCCTGATTAAGAGATTTATCTAATATTTTATAATTCGGCTCAAATTTACTGACCAATTTCCAAAACTTATCGGAATGATTCATGTGAACTGTGTGACATAGCTCATGAATTAGGACATATTCAACAACATTAGCTTCAAGAAAAAGTAGTTTGTAATTGAGACTAATATTCCGATTGCCAGAGCAGCTACCCCATAAAGTCTTTTGACTACGCACGGCGGTAGTGCGATAGGGCAACTTAGCGTGGGTACTGACTTTGCGTAACCAACTGAATAAATGTTTTTCCGCCTTTTGCATCAACCATTGCTTTAGAAAAAATTTGCAAGCTTCGATATCGGTAATATTGCCTTTTACGACTAGCTTTAGTTCAGATTTCTTTTCTTGGATGGCGATCGCCCTTGATTTTGTCGAAACCTGTTGATACTCAATCTGCCATTCTTCGCCCAGCGATCGCAAATTGATGTGATCAGGCAACTCATGGGGAGCCTGTGACTGAAAAAAAGCTTCACGCTGCTCAAGTTTGAGTTGATTGCGAACAATCCAATCACGCTTTTTTTGGATCAGTTCAGGAACCTTGTGATGATCGTAATCAGCAGGAATAACTACTTCTAAACCTGCTTCTACGGAAAGTGAAATACGTACAGACTTGGCGCGATCGCTTACACGTACAGTGTAGGCTGGCAAATCATCATTACTAGTTAAAGATTTGGAACCAGAAGCCATAGGTTTAATTTTGAGCTTTAATCTTGAATCAAAATAGTTCCTGCAAAGCGAGCATTTAAGCGATTTCGTTCACGATGAGCATTGCCACGATCTCGATAGGTTCGCACTTGCACATAGGATCTCCCTTTAAAAATAGTTACGAAAGCGTCGGGAGCAAATTCACGGACTTGTTTTAAGGTATTAGCATTTGTATTGGGAACTAGCACTCGATAAATCGTGGCATTAGAACTGGGCTTAGTGGTTGTGGAAGTTGGGACGGAATTTGTAGGGACAGAACGATTTGATGACGCAATAGGAGAGGCAATTAACGAAGCGCCAATTACTTGGGCTGCCAATCCTTGTCCACGCAACTTTGATGCGATCGCATTGGCACTTTGTTGACTTGCTAGTGGAGCTGCTAAAAGTACGGAGCGATTACTAAACGTGGCAAGAACTGCACTCTTTCCAGATAGGGATTGCACCTGTTGAATTGCCATATTTGGCTCTTTGTTCAGTTCCACCAAAATCACAGCCGCCTGTAGGTTTGCAGGAATGTCTTTCACCTTTGCAGAGAAAGAATGTACAACTGCATCTAGCCCTAATGCTCGTAGTTGGTTGGCGCGAAATGTCGAAGCTTGGGCATTGTCAAAACCTCCAAAAAAAGTCATGGAGGCATTGAGATAATTACATGGTACGGCGGCGATCGCGAGAAATTCTGGCAACTGGGGCAGTGCGTTGGCAGGGCGATCCAGCATGACGACATAGCGTCGATTTGTGATCTGTGGGCAAGTAATTGCAGGATTTATAGTTTGGGCGATCACCATTGATTGATTGCCTAAACTATCGGTTATTAGAGAAAAGCTAGTTATAACAATAGTGCTAGCGACATAATTGGCGGCGATCGCCCATGCAGATCTGCTAGGAAGTCTTAACGGTTTCATGTTGATAAACCTATTGTCTTTAGAGCGATCATTTTGATCATCTTGATCACCTTTTTGCCCACCAATTTGTCTTCAATAGTTGAGATATACCACTATATGCTGTGAATTGTCATGACTAGAGCAAACTTTTTTCGGGCTTAATTTAAAGCTTTTGGGCAAACATCAAAAAGGCTCGCGTTGCGAGCCTTTTTGATGAATTAATTATCCTTCCCAAATTTTGGCTAGGACTGTCTGTGGTGAAATCGCATTGAGGGGCTGCCCTGCGATCGCCTGCACATATTTGATCCGCTTTTCAGCGATTGGCAGTAATGTACCAGCGATCGTATTTGCTCCTAAAATCGCCACTAGAGCCGTACCAACTGCAACTCCCAGTTGCATAGCATCGCCTTCAGCACAAATAAATAGATTTGCCGAAGCAATAAAAGCGGTTAGTTTGCCGATATCGGTCGGACTAGTAATCAAGAGATTAGGAACCTTAGCAGTTAAGTTCTTCAGTAAATCGGCATTATTAACGCTATCGATCGCCACAATTGGTAAGTTAGGTAGTTTAGTCTGCATATCCAGTGCGATCGTAGCCCAACTCTCCGCAGGATAATTGGCAAAAGCACCGCAATTCAGCAGAATAAACCCACTTTGTTGAACGCCAAGACGTTTTTGTTCGCTAGCAGCCCAATCCAAATCATTTTTGGGCAAAGTAACCTTAATGGTTGGACAAAGCTTTTGGATATTGATTGCCATTAGCAAGTTATGCTTTTGGACTGCGGCATATTCTTCAGGATCGGCAGTAATAATATCCGTTAGCAAAAAGTCACCCTGTCCCGCAAACGATATTCGCTTGGGAATACCGCTTAACCATAACAAGATATTGACTGAGAAACTAGGCTGAGTAATGATTGCTGCATCGTATTCGCGATCGCGAATTGTCCCAAGCAAGTTACCAAAATCAGCCAAAGAGTTGCGATCTTTGAAATCAAACTTGAGGACTCGGTTCACAGATTGGCAAACGCGATAAGCTGCCATTGAGCGAGGCTCGACTATCACATCAATCTCGGCATTAGGATACTGTTGTTTGAGGGTATCCAGTGTCGGGAAAAATAGTAACTGATCGCCAGTTCCACCAGGAACCAAGGCCAGTATTCGCATCATATTTATACATCTCTAGACGAAGACCGTAAGTAATATTACTTTGTTTTTGGGAGTTGATACAGATAGCCTTAATACAAACTCTAAGCCAAAACCTGTGGCGCACGCGCAGCGTGCGCCACAGGTTTTATTTAATTGCGCTTAGCTAGATCAAATCGCCCAACAAACTCGATACTTCGCCTTGCATATTGGTGCGATTGTCGTCGTAGAGCATGAGGGTATCAAGTTTTTTGTGTCGGGATAGTTTCTGGACTTTGCGAACATTGCCGTTAGTTGCATCAAGGGCTGCTGTAATCGCAGAATGGCGGATACGGTGGGGAGACATTTTTTTAGTAATTCCTGAGTCTCGTGCAAGTTGATCGACAATTTGGTAAATCGCTGTGCCAGTCAATCGATGCCCGTGATTGACTGGATCGAGAGATTGAAATAAGGGGCGATCGCTATTTCTTGTCTTAAGTTGAGATAACCAGTCTTGAATTGCGTTAGTCGTTCCCATACTAAGACTAATGAGACTCTTTTGAGAGCCACGTCCCTTACCTAAAATTTGGAGCGATCGCCCTTCAAAATCAAAATCACCGATATTCGCACTAACAACTTCATTACGACGTAGGGCATTGTCCCAAAGTAGTCGCAAAATCGCAAAATCACGTATGCCTTTGATAGTAGTTCTATCTATTTGTAACAGCATTGTGCGAATACCATCGGGCTTAATCCCCGTCGTATCGCGATAGGTTTGGACTGTCTCAGTTTGGATATCATCGAGGTTCCAATTGCATTTCCCTAACTTAGCGGCGAAGTTTACCAAGGACTTGAGAGCAGACAAGCGACGGTTAATTGTCGATTCCTTTAAGCCTTGAGCTATTAAGTCGGATTTATATCGCAACACGATCGAGATCGCCTCAAATCGATTTAACTGCAAAAACTGAGCAATCACTGGCTCCGTGGGCTTCTGTCCATAGGCGGCAAGAAAAAAGTAGCGCAAATCCTTCTCATAGGCGCGTCTGGTGTTAAGACTCCGTTTGTCGGCTAGGAGAGAAGTGAGAATGTCTGGATTAAATTCTGTTAGAGCATAAGGAACCTTGCTTATTTGAGTCTCACTAGTATCTAAATAAGTCCTATTTTGATTCTCATATTCTAATCTTAATACACTGCTTGATCTCAACTGAGTCTCATGCGTCGCAACTATAGTCTTATTTTGTGTCTCAAAATCTTGATTTAAGGCGTGTTTTGCTTGGCTAAATCTCAATTGTTCGGGAGCGATCGCGTCGCTAAGCCCTGCATTAGCTGCGGCGCGTTTGACTATGCCATAGATGGCAGTTCCCGTCAGTCTATGACCATAACTCGCACGATCCAGAGATATAAATAGTGGTGCTTGAGAATCTTCCTCGTTCTCAGCTTCAATATGAATCAAATTTAGCCAGTCTTGTAGTGCGTTGGCTGTGTCCAAACTAAGACTAATAATTTCCGCTTGATTTTGTTGCCCCTGACGTTTATAGCGACGCTGAACCTGAAGCGATCGCCCCCTATAATCCAAATCGCCAATGCTAATTGCCGCTACCTGTTGCCGCTTTAGCGAATTCTCGATCAATAATTGCAAAATTGCATAATCGCGTTGACCTGCTAATGTGTGGCGATCGCAAGCCATGAGAATTCGCTTTAGGTTATCTACCATGTTGGATCATGACTTGCTGCTAAGGACTTTGTAGGCAATCGCGATTAAAACTACACCGCCTAAAAAAGGCAGCCAATGGTAGCGAACATAATAGAACAAGCTATTAAAGAAGTAGCTAGCCTCACGGGATACCCATGCTGCGATCGCCAGCGCCCCTACAAACATTGTGAAATACATAATAAACTTGAGCATCGTTCTATCTCCTAAAGAATCCTTTTTAAAAATGAGTCCGCTACAAATGCAATACAGATCAGTGTGATTAGCCCACCACTACCAAAACTCAGGCATTTTAGAGATTGAGCGATGAATGAACCACTAATAGCAGTGCCCTCGGTGAAACGCATCATAATATTAAATACAAGATCAGTAAAACCAATGGCTAAAATTGGCTAAAATTTTGCTTGTTAGGTTTTTATTCATTCCTACTTTGTCTGTAATTCACACATAATCATAACAAAAAGTTTATGTCGCGTACTGCCCCATACCAGCCCATTCTTTTGCGGTTATTGCATAGTGCGATCGCCATCTTAGTCTTCGCTTCTTTAATTACAGGTTTTATGGTCTATGACCGATTTGATAAGCGGTTTGGAACTCTTAACTTACCTATAGTCCCTAATACTCAAGGGATTCACGGTACGATCGCTTTAACATTCTTAATTCTCTTACCAATTTTTGCTATATATTGCTTCCATCTAGGCTCACGACGCTTAGTTCAGGAGCAATCACTTAAACAGCTTGCAGAAGTGGGTAAACCAGTTTGGTGGATATCTCTACAGCGTCTCACCAATACTCTTATTCTTCTATCTGCGACCTTTGCAGTGATTACAGGTCGAATGATGCAAGAGATCTGGCTACCTAGTGAAGAATTGAACCATGCTTGGTATATCGGACATTTGATTTCATGGGTATTAATGATTGTTGGTATAGCAATGCATCTATTGATGAGCGCTAAGGTAGGTGGATTCCCACTATTGCTCTCTATCTACAATTGGAAAGTCCGTGCTGAAGATATGCCGAATTCTTGGTTTAAAGGATTTCAAATCAAACCATCTAGCACGATTCTATTAATTTTTGAAATACTTGTTATCGGTGGAATTGCGATCGCCTTTGTTTTACCCGCATTCTCCCAAAAATAAAATAAAGTAGAGGAGGTCGCAATGCGACCTCCTCTACTTTTATGCAAAAACATGAGAAAAAAAGACTTAACTTTACGCAGCGATCATAACTGGGAGTCAGAAGAAGGCTACAAAATCTTTGTTGCTGATCGTGGAGCGGTACGATTTGATTTTCCCAAAGATTGGATTGTTAAGTTTAAAGAAAAGTCCGTTAGCTTCCATGACTTTGAGCCAACTGATGATACAGGCGCGTTAGAAATGTCCTTTAATCGCTTACCTCCTCACGATTGGAATACATTTCCCCTCAAAAAAGCCCTGCAACAAATCCTTGATGATGACGATCGCGAAATTCTAGCCAAAGGTAAAATCACTAGCGCTAACCGAGATGGCATGAAGCTCGTATGGACAGATTTGCGCTACATTGATGCAACCGAGAAGCGGGAAGCCACCTCTCGCATCCTGATTGGTATTGGTGGTAATGTCCAAGTCCTCTTCACCTTTGACTATTGGACGGAAGGCGAAGAACAGATGCGCCAAGTATGGGAAGTAGTATTGCGATCGCTACGACTTGGCTTATTTATTCCTGATCCTACTAGAGGACAGGTAGTTAATCCAAATTTAAACTAGAACCACTAGAAAACGAATAGAGGTAACTCTGGGAATAAATCTAGATATAGTGATGATTTTTTACCGATTACTTGGCGGTCTAATAGTGTATTGTTAATTCACTCAAAATGATTGAAAAGTAAAGGCACGCATAGTCTAGGCTCAGGTTTTAGGCTCAGTCAGCCTCACTTTAAAACTTTTTAAAACTATATTTTTGCGGATATTCAAAGTAATGGGAAAAGTAATAGCAACAGTAAATATGAAAGGTGGGGTCGGTAAAACCACCTTAACTGTCAATATTGCCACCTGCTTGGCGAAAATCCACCGCAAAAAGGTTTTAGTCGTTGATTTAGATACCCAAATCAGTGCCACGCTTAGCATGATTTCCCCAGCCGAGTTTGCTAAATGTCGCAAAGAAAATCGCACCTTGCGAAATCTAGTTAGTCAGGCGATCGCGCGTTACGGTGTCCAGATTAATGACCCAGAAGAAAAAGTCTACCAAATCAAAGATCTCGTAATTCCCCATGTTTGCAAAGTTCAAGGCTTAGATCTCTTAGTTGGTGATATCGATCTATACGATGAGTTTCTAGTGTCGGAAATGCTCTATAACCGATCGCTCCTATACGAAGAAAAGCAAACCTTTCAGCAAACTTGGAGTAAGTTCGAGCAGACTTTAATTAAAGGAATCCTTGCTCCTGCGCTGAAAAGTTATGACTTTATCATTCTCGATTGCGCCCCTGGTTATAACCTAATTACGCGCAGTAGTATTGTGGCAAGTGACTTTTATATAATGCCCGCCAGACCTGAGCCTCTGTCTGTAGTCGGTATCCAGCTATTAGAAAGACGTATTGAACGACTACGTGAAGTCTATCGAGAAGACAATTCGGTTAATATTCAACTCTTAGGTATTGTGTTCAGCATGTCGGCTGGCTTTACCCTGAGCAGATATTACCAAAAAGTAATGGATCGAGTGGCGGCGGACTTTAGCACCGCCAAGATTTTTAAAACTAAAATTCCCAATGATGTCAACATCGCTAAAGCTGTAGATAATTTCGTTCCTGCTTCCTTAGCAAATCCCAATTCAGGCGGTGCAAAAGCTTTTGCTGAAGTAACTATCGAGCTTTTGAAAAAGCTAGAAGTTTCTCTAGGCAAGAAAGAACAAACCTCAAGATTAAGTCTAGTTGATTTAGAATAATACTAAGTTAAGAGAGGTTGAAAGAATAAAGTTGGCTACCGCAGCAGAATACGAAAGTATCATCAAGTCGCTGCAATGGGATGGATTAAGATCTCTATGGTATGAAATAGCAAAGCGTGATACCCCAAGTTGGGAATCTGGCAAGGCTTTTGAATACTTAGTAATACGGGCATTTGAACTTGATGGAGCAGAGGTACGATATCCTTATAAAGTTAGGCTATTTGAGGAAGAAATTGAGCAGATCGATGGAGCAGTCCACATCGCTGGTTTTTCCTGTCTTGTAGAAAGCAAAGACTTTACAGAAAAGAAAGTTGATATCGCACCGATAGCTAAACTTCGTAATCAACTTTTACGTCGTCCCATAGCAACAGTTGGCTTAGTATTTAGTAGAACTGGGTTTACAGATCCTGCCCGCACTCTTTCCCGTTTTTTGTCGCCACAAGCAATTCTTCTATGGGATGGCGACGAGATAGAGTATGCGTTAGACAATGAAAAACTTTGTGAACTACTAATCTTAAAATATCGTGTATGTATAGAAGATGGACTACCTGATTACAACATTACAACGAGGAATATTCCATGATTGCATATATTATCTGTGAAGGAATTGATGACAAAAGAATACTACAAACTCTTCTACCAGAAGCTTCTTTAAATCAAGTAGAAATTGTTGTTGGTGGTGGAATATCTTCTGTAAAATCAATTGCACGTTCTCTAGTTGTTCGTAGACAAACGCCAGTTGTAATAGTTGTTGATTCGGATTCTACAGTACCAGAATTAGTTAAAATGCGTATTGGAGAAATTACCGACATAGTTGAAAGTGTATCTGTTAATACGCCTGTCAAAGTAGTACTTTTTGTGCCTGAGATAGAAATCATCTTTTTCCGAGATCCTCTATTACTGTCAAGGTTGTTAGGATATGACCCTTCTCAGGAAGAGCTTAACTTGGCAATTTTGCAACCACGTAAAGTATTAGAACAATTGCTTGCTAAATCTGAAAAAGTTTGTGATCGGAGTCAAATCATTAACCAAATAGCTAATGAAAATATTAACTATTTAAGAAACGATCCTGCTATTCAAGAGCTAATTGATTTTCTTCAGTCAGTCAATAAACTTGTCAAAGTTTAATAAAGCAATGAAAAATCTGCTTTTTAATTTAGGCTTAGCAACACTTTCCACCCATGAGTTAGATGCGGTTACTCAGTCAGAGTGGCATCTTCTCTATATTTTGAACAACCTCCCAGAACAAATTGCAGCAAACACTTTTGTAGTTCTTCACGTTCCATTATTTACGATTATTTTTGGGTTGGGATTTAACGATAATCCTAAAGTTAAGAAGTGGGCAAGAATTATCTTTAGCTTGTTTTTGATTATTCATGCAGGATTACATAAAGCCCTCGAAAATCATCCTCTATATACTTTTAACTCACTGATTTCAAAATGTTTGATTTTTGGAGCAGGATTAATTGGTTTGCTGTACTTAATGGCTCTAATTGGGGAGAGATTTGCTTACCCCACAAAATCTGAAACCCAAGACTCCGTTAATTAAAAAGTGCTACATCACATTATCTCGTTGAACTATGACCTTAAAACTATGCATAATCATATCCAAAAATTAGAAAGCGATCGCCTATCATCTACACAAAAAACGAAACCTTGTCATCACTGTGAAGGCAAAGGCTACATAGAACTGCGAGACTGTTCTGGAGAAATTCAGCGAGAAGAAAATTGCTCATTTTGCCATGGGAAAGGAAAAATTGAATCTGATAATTTTGCGGAGTAGTTAGAAGCAGGCGATCACCTGTTTTCTAGAGTTTATAAATTTAAGGCTCCGCAGTATCAAATCTTTATTTAATGCATTATGATTCTCGCAAAGCAATTAGTTGTACTCTCCAGGAATATCAGTTTTTCTAACAGTAACCCTGTCAACCTTCTGACCTGACATTCTCAATAATTCATCACCTGAAAATTCAAAACCAAGCTTTAGTGCTATTCGTGCAACATCATCTGCGGTTGATGCTGCGACCACCTCGTTTTTAAGTTCAGGTTCAGACTGCATTTTCTTTAAAAATGCTTCGATTTGCTCAAAAGCCATATTTAAAATTCCCATACTTCACTAGACTGAAAATGCTATATAAAGAAAAACAGCAGTATATTCTTTAAGACTAGCAGCACAAGGTTATCAAGATTCGGGGGAAAGATGATTATCTCGACGCAAGCACCAAACCCACGAATTAGGGACTGGTGCTTTTTTGTTGGCTAGGAACTTAGAACTTATTTTGTTACAGGGTTACATTGTTATAAGATTACGAAATTGATTAGCTTATGTAAATAACCATTATCGTAAGCATACATATCCAGCAAGGGTTTCAAGTAAATTCGTAAGCTTTAATTCAACTTCAACACTGCGGGTATTTCATCAAGCCTAAAAGCAAGATTTTTTTGTCTGTCCCTGACAGCAAAATCAGTCTAGTAGTGAGATATTCTGTCTTTTATTGGGTCTAGAAATAAGACGCAGACTCTCAATATTAGGTAAAGAAAATTCTCTTAAGAATAAATATGAAATGAGGTACAAAGGTTTGTTTCTGCGCCTTCGGTGGAGAAACAAACCTTTGTACCTCGCTTGCTTGAAAGGCGGTATAGACTTTTAATCAAATAAAAGCGGTGCATTGCAACGCTTTTATTTGGCTTTTGAAAGGTTAAATTTTAGCTGTTGCTTCTCAAACCTAGACAAACCTATGATGAAATCTAATGTAAGTTCTAATTTGCGAGAAAATTTCCATGGCTGATATTCGTGAAGTAACAGGTGACCCAAATGAATTCTGGAGTGAGCTAAGCTGGGCTGATCTCACCAGTGACGAGCAAGCGGTCTGGACTCAATTAGGTTGGACTGAGGAAAGCTGGGATGAGGAGGAGGATTTTCCTGAATGGGATGACTTGTCTAGCGAAGATAAAAAATTGTGGGGTATCCTCGGTTGGAGTCAGGCTAGCTGGGAAGGAGAAGATGACATTCCTGAATCAGCCGAAAAGCTTTGGGAAGATCTGACCAGTGAAGAACAAGCAGCCGCAACGCAGCTTGGCTATACTCCAGAAAAATGGGACGACGAGGAAACCGACTAAATTTTACAGCGCCTTGCAAATCTGGGGATTTTGTGAAAGTCTTGCAAAGCAAGACTTTCACAAAATCCCCAATGATTCGTTTGATTGGTAATTGCTCAAAAAACTATAGCCAGTAATACTAATTCACGAAAGTGTGACAACACTTTTTTGAGCGATCGCAATAATTTTAAAATTATGATCATAAATTCACCCATTTCGCGTTAGAATAGCAAAGCCCTTTGGGGGTATGGCGGAATGGTAGACGCTACGGACTTAAAATCCGTTGATCGTAAGGTCGTAAGGGTTCAAGTCCCTTTACCCCCACTTCATAAGATCGATTTACGATCAATAGTATTGCTTCGCAATACTTCCTAAATCAAAAAAAGAGACTACTGTGCTTTGCACAGTAGTCTCTTTTTTGATTTAGTTACCATGCATCAATAATTTTCTGCATAGTCTTTTCAGCAAGTCCCTGTACATTAATAATTACATCTTGAATTGACAGAAATTTCTGATTTGGTTGCTGTAATCTTAGTTCATCAATAGGACGAGCAAACTTGATATTAGTTTTCGCTGATTTTGCTAACTTATTCTGCAATTCAGCAAAATTAAGGTTATTCAAGTCATCAAGTACCTGTAAGACTTTTGGATTGGTATTGTCAATATTTTTAGCTTTACTTGTTGTTTTAGATTTAGGAGTAGTTTTAGATTTGGGTGTGGTCTTAGATTTACTAATTTTTTCTGGTAACGGTTCTGGAACTAGATTAGTAGGTTGATTACTAGTGCCAAGGACTGTATGAATAGGAACAAGGGATAATGACTGACGAAAATCGGTTAAATGAGCATCCAGTTGTTTGGTCACTTGACCTACAATTGTTTGCAAACTAGCACTGATTCGTTCTTCAATGGTTTTCTCGATCGCCGCAGTTAGTTTTTGCTCTAATCGATTGGCGATCGCTTCTTCGATTTTTGCTAAATCTGGAGAGGTTTCATGATTCACTTGTGGAGGACTGGGAATAGGTGTTGGCGATCGCAAAAAATTATATTGCTCAAGAATCGTTGACTCTAAATCAGGTGGTACGACATAGGCGCGGATTGCTGTAAACTGCTCATCTATTTCCTGCGCTTTAATTGCTGCGTAATATTCAAAATGACCTTTCAAAACTTCAAAAGCGATCGGTGAAACTTTGCGGACAAGTATAGGACTAACGGTATCACCAGCCTTTAAAAATAAGTTAGCAAGATTCTCAACTTGATGGGCTGGAAATTGAGAACTAGATACTGCGGGCGGTGTGATTGTATCGAGATCGATGGAAGAAGTTAATAGACTCATGCACTTAATCCTACTTTTTCAAGAACTTCATTAGCTAACTCTTCAAACTCGGCAGCAGATATCGAGTCGGGCTTAAAGTCAAAAATTGACTTAGGATCAGGAATTTGGCGATCGCCTTCAAATATAAAATTATCAATAGCCCTTGATAAGTCTTCACGCTGAAAAATTCTGGTTTCCAACACAGGGAATCCATAACGCTCTTCGACAACTTTTTCTTGTTTAGGCAAAGTTGCTTTAATGTAATTAGCATTGGTCAAGATTTTGGAAGGTAATACACCTAAAATCGAGATCGCAGGTTTATTGATGAAAGTACGAAACTCATCAATTTCCTCAACAAAGTTTTTGACATTGCGTAAACCTTCATTAGCAAAAGGTTTGAGGTCGGAGGGAATGATCAAATAATCACAGGCGATTAGTGCAATTTTGGCATAGAGATTTAGAGATGGCGGCGTATCAATCAGAACTACATCATAGTCATCCTTCACCAGTTCCAATTTCTTGACTAGATGCGTTTTAGAACTATCCTTATCAACTAATCTAGCCTCTTGCCAAATCAAATTAATATGCGCGGGAATGACATCGACTGGGGGATAAGTAAAGGTACTCTTGAGTGCGATTTCAGGAATATAGTTAGATTTGGGATAGAAGACAACATTATAAATATTGCTATCTTTGAGCGTATCTTCTTCTTCAGTATCAAACTTCATTAAACCTGCGGCATAGGTAGTATTCGCCTGACTGTCGAGGTCAATAATGAGAACTTTTAACCCCTTACGACTAATGGCAGCAGCGAGATTAATGGTAGTCGTGGTTTTACCGACACCACCTTTATTGTGATAGATCGCGATCGTTTTCATGATTCTTACTTTTGGGTTAGGAATAGCAATTGTAGTTTGTAGAGATTGTGGCGGCGTGATATCAACTGATTGCTGTGGAGGTGAACTGGATTTATCGGCGGAACTAGCATTTTTAGGTTTAATTTCAGCTAATTTATCTCTGCCAATAATATCCTTGATTTTTTCGATATTGTCGGTAATTTCTGTACCTTGGCATTGAAAATTTAGCTTGACCTGATCGCCCACAAGCTCATAAATCCGAAAATCCTTACCATTGGTTAACACCCCATACACAACATGTAAGCGCGTTAAATAACGACTCAACCGTCGCACATGGGAGTCAAGATTGTGCTTCGGGTGTTTCGCCTCCATCACCACACAAACCTTGGGCGCAGAGTCAGTAATGCTCGGAAATACCTGAGAAGTCAATGCTAAAAAATCTAAGCGAATGCTCCCTAAAGCAACTTCCTGATGCCATTTACTAGCGTCATAACCAAGTGTAGGCAAAAGATACTGGACAATTAATTTACTTTCGACTTCGCTCTCATTGCGACAAAGCTTTGGATTGAAACTCACAGCAGTGCCATAATCCCCAAAAAATTAGATACTTATCAATTATATCTACTTGTAGTCCCCATTTCACTAAATGTTCGCCATCTCCCCCAGTAATTATCACCTTGCTATCGGGAAATCGCGATCGCCAATCATCGATATAAGCTTGCAAACCTGCTAATAAGATGTGAGCAATTCCCCCTTGAATTGAGCTAGGAGTATCTGTCCCCCATCGAGTTGGTAAGGCTTCAGGAATATTGAGATCGGGTAGCGCCGCCGTATTTTGATGCAAAATAGAAAAATGCGATCGCAAGCCAGCCACAATTGCCCCACCGACAAAAGCTTTATTCACATTAATTCCCGTTATAGTAATCGCTGTCCCCGCATCAATCACTAAGACAGGATAGTCATAAATCTCCCCTGCACCATACGCTGCCAAAGCCCGATCGCATCCCATTGTTGCGTACAAACCACGCAAAGGCACATCAGCAGTTTTAATAATTTTGGTTTGTGGTAAATCATGCCA
Source organism: Pseudanabaena sp. CCNP1317 (assembly GCF_034931345.1). NCBI lineage: Bacteria > Bacillati > Cyanobacteriota > Cyanophyceae > Pseudanabaenales > Pseudanabaenaceae > Pseudanabaena > Pseudanabaena sp. CCNP1317. The sequence continues at coordinate 128,238 of NZ_JAYGIF010000002.1, forward strand.
GATAGTGATTAGCTCAGGGACAACTGAGGCGATCGCTATATTTGCAAAATATCGATTCGCAAGTTTTGCTTCTAAGATTGGTAATTGGTCATAGGTATAGGCATATTCCTCAAGAATTTGGCGATCGCTACCAAAAATAACTGCCTTAATTCTGGTGTTGCCTATGGCGATCGCTAAATGATTATTTGAATTATTATTCATCCCAAAACTTAACGCTCAACATGGCTTCAATGTCGCGGCTAAACTGCCATTGCTCAGGAATTTGATAGCCTTTTTTCTCATATTCATCCCTAACATCTCGCAATGCAAGCCGAAAAGCAACATCAAAAGCATCATTCCATATAGTTTTTAAGCTGGGAGAATCCATCAGCGCCAACTCAAGATCAGTTCTTTGATTTCTAATCGTCCGTTCCCAACCATTAAACTCTTGAGGCATATTGACATATATGCGCTTAAGCAAATGGGCAATCAAGGTTGTGAGGCGACTTCTTATTTCTTTTTTATCTGATTTACCCAAGCTCTCGATCTCCTCTATCAAGTTTTCCAAGTCTACATGGTCAAAATCCCTAGCCTTGAGCTTGGCTACAGTTTCTTCAGTCCATAGCAAAAAGTCTGTTTCATATAGAGAGGCATTGAGAGATTTACGAGTTATCGCCTGTGTCATTTTGATGTAGCTCCTTTGCTATAAAGCCCACAGACATTTTTGAAAGAGCCGCGAAGCGGCTCTTTCAAAAATGTCTGTGGATTTTGCTTCAGCGCTTCGTGCTGTAAGTGTAATTATAAACTGATGTTACGCAGAAGGTTAGCAAAGCCCTCACCCCTAGCCCCTCTCCTGTGGGAGAGGGGAACAAGAAAATAATTAAATCTTGCACCCCCTCGCCTTGCGGGAGAGGGTGCTGGGGGTGAGGGTAAGTCTTCTATCTGCGTAAGGTGAGTTATAAAGGCATAGAATATAACTCTGTGCCTTCATCACGAATCAAGCAATTACAACAAGCAATTACAATGGACTTCGAGCCAGCTTATAGCCGCTATCCCCTTGCTACGGTCAATCAACGCCTCGGAGCGCTCATCGTAGACTTTTTAAGTTGTTGGTTTATTTCCGAATTAACCGTATCGATCCTATCGATTGACCCTGCTAATCCCCTGCATCTGTTTATCTTCATATCGACATGGTTTGTCTTTCGCGTATTTATCTCCGCACGCGCACAGGGGCAGAGCTTTGGCAGATGGCTGATCAGCATTCGGGTGATTGATGCGGAATATGGCAAAACGGCTGGATTAGGTGCATTTATGAAGCGGGAGATATTTGTATTTATCTGCTCCATTTTTCTGATTAAAACCATCACCACGACCCTGATCGTCTTTGCATGGATTCCCTTTGTTGCCGATGCTGCCTTTGCGATCGTTGATAACGAAAAGCGCCAAGCCTTCCACGATCGCATTAGCGGCACAATTTCTATTCAAACCCGCAAAGGCTTTGCGATCGATGAAAAGTTAGGCAAACTTTTTAATCGAGCAGGTCAGCAAGCAACTAAGCTCTATCAAAGTCGTCAAGAGCGTGATTTATATGAAGATGAATATAGCGCCCCTCGTCCCAAACCTAAGCGCCGACCCCGTACAAAATCACGCCCACCCCAAGACTTTAATTTTGATCGAGAAAGTAATTTTGATCGCTCCTATCAAGACGATCCCTATGCTGAGCCTTTAGATCCGCCCAAAAATTCTTATAAAGGTGATGTTGATGGTTTTGATAATTGGGATAAAGATGATTACCGTGATGATTTTGGCGATCGCTCAGATTCATATCAAGAGCCATATCAAGACGAACCACCAATTAAGCGATCGGCTCGTCGTCCTAGACGTAGATAGTTATCGTTTGACAAGATTGTACCAAAGCAGAAAATGGCTACGCCATTTTCTGCTTTGAAAACCCTTACTGGGTTTGGGTTTTAATTCACAAAAGTGTGACCACACTTTCGTGAATTGGTATTTGCAAGAAAATAAGATCCCAATCCAGATTTTCCAGAATCAGTGGGGCGGCGGAGCCGCCCCACTGATTCTGGTTTTATATACAGCAAAATTTACAACCCATTACCGATCGCAAAGAAGGCTGCCCAGTAATAGGGGTGATTGTAGTCTTTGGATTTGATCAGTGATACTTGAGCGCGGCGTAGCGCCTCAGTTGCAGTGACATTTCCCTTTTGCAGTTCTGCATAAAATGCTGTCATCAGTACACTTGTCTTATTGTCATCGACTTTCCAGAGGGATGCGATCGCCTGTTTTGCTCCAGCCTTTTGCACTTGATAGCCAAAGCCTAGGATTTCTACACCACTGCCGAGTATCCCTAAACCAGTCTGACAGGCACTTAGGATAATTAAATCGATATTGGGCATTTGCCAATCAGCAATTTCATTGAGACGGATTTTGTCGCCATTGCCGAAGATGATGAAGGACTGATCGGGAGAGCCAACATTAAATTCGGCATGGGTGGCAAGGTGGAGAATATTATGGTTTTTAAATTTCGATTCGATCGCTTTACGACTAAATTGCTCTTCGATGAGGGTGACTGAGTTTTGGAAGGAGTTGGCGATCGCTTGGACTTCTCTGACGGTTGCGGGTAAGGCTGTTTGTCCAAACTTGCGATCGCCTGCTTTACCACCAAAGGCTCCTGCGAGGATGTTGGGTGCGTTTTGGGGTTGTGGGGTAAAGTCGGAGAGGGTATAGGCGATGAGGTTACTAATCTGGTATTTCTCAACTAACAATTGTTTACCGTCATAGAGTGCGGCGATGGGAATGTAGCGGAGTTGTCCATCGGGTGCATAGAGAATCGTTTTGGTGTTGAATTGAACGAGTTCGGCTTCGATGGGTTTAATCAGGAGGTTATAGAGTTGGATTGATGGCTCTTTGAAGTCTTCGGAACTAGGATCAAGGAGTCCTACTCTATAGTCCCTAATTAGGGTTTCTAGTTGGTCTTTGGAGATTGTGGTGGTGCGGCGGATGGGGAGGTTGTTGGGGGCAAAGAGGATGATTTCGAGGCGATCGCCTAAGATGAATGGATAGAGTAATACGGTTCCCTGTGGGATTTGGTTGAGATAGTCGGGAACTTTGTTGATTTCGGATTTGGTAAGTTGTTGGATTTGATTTGCAAGTTGATTGTTGATGTCTTGGCTATTGTCTGGGCTAATAGCTAACAGCTTATCGCTAATAGCTAATTCTGGTGCTAATAGTCTGACTCCCTGTGCGGATCTGTCGCTGCCTTTGATGTTTTTGAGGTAGTCTTCGAGTTCTTGGACTTTGAGGAGGTCGAGGACTTGGAGAGCTTCGATGATGCGGTTTTGTTGGAGGAGGCGATCGGCGAGGTTGCGGTAGGTATTTTCAACTGTTTTTGTATAAGTTTGCTGTTCTTCACGACTTAACACACGTAAGTTTTTGCGTATTCTTTCTGTAGTATTTACAGCTTCTTTGTAGAAAATGATTGATAACTCTATCTGCTTTTGTTGATTTAATAAATCTCCAATAGTCGAGAGGGATTCTCTTTCAACCCAAATATTTTTAGCTTTTCTACTGGTAGATATACTTTGTAACAGGATATTAATGGCTTCTAAGGATCTACCTAGTTTAGAGTAAGTCATGCCAAGCCCATACAATGCATAGCTTTTGGCAGAGTCATTAGACGTTATATTTAATGCCTTTTGAAAGGATTCTAATGCGCGAGATGGTTCATTTAATTCTATAAAGGCGAGTCCCATATTACTAAGGTTAAAACTTGAAATATTGTCATATCCTAATTTTTGAGAAATTGCCAAAGCTTGCTGATGATATTCCAGTGCTTTAGAATATTGTCTTAAGCTATAGTGGTGTAGCTCTCCTAAGAACCCAAGAATAAGAAATTCGTTTCTAGAATAATTTTTCTCTCTCGTAATATCTAATGCTTCAAGGAGTAATTGAAGTGCTTTAGTATGTTGTCCTAGTATGTCATAGGTGTTCCCAAGATAAGCTAAGTTATAGCTTTCACGATATTTGTTATTCAAAAATTTATAAATTTCTAGAGCTTGATGGTGAAATTTTAGTGCTTCAGCTAGATTGAGAGAACTATAAGCACTATCTCCAGCACTACTAGCTTCCCACGCAATATCATTGAGGCTTATTATTACTTCATCTTTACTTTTGAAATCTCCTAGCTGCTCAGCAATAGATAAAGCTTGCTTGTAGTAATCAAATGCTTTTTTGATTTCGATTAATTCGTATACTTCGCCAAGATTTTTGAGAGCTATTAGTTCAATATTCTTATATCCTAGCTTCTTAAAAATTACAAGAATTCGTTCATAATAAGCAATTTTTTTAGCTATCTTCTCACTTTGTTCCTCTTTAGTAGTTATACCAGCAGAAATCAAGCTTGTATAACTACTTCCCTCCTGCACCTCAGCCCCAAAAACACCCTCTGGCAAAGTTACAACAGACACCAACAAAGGACAAACAACCAGAGAAATAGCCGTCCGTGAGCGTAGATTCATAGCCATATCACCGATTTGCGTGCTTACTATTCTACATACATATCATCCCACCGACCATATGCAGTTTTATCAAGGAAAAAGTTAAAAGGAAAAAGGAAAAAATCTCTTAGGGGCGCAGCATTACCGCCACCATTTACGCATATCACACCAATCATCAAACGGTAATGCTTCGCCCAAACCCCACAACGCAGAGACAAGCGATCGGCGAGAGTTAAAGAGGGTTTAGCATTTGCAGATCGAGATTTTTTGTGAGGAGTTTGAATATTGTGGCGCAAATGCTAAACCCCTACAGTTTTTTGCTGTTGTTGGCTGTTGTTGGCGATCTATGATCACAATACAAAAAAATTTCGTAGGGGCGAAGCATTACCGCCACCATTTATCGCATATCACCACAAATTATCAAACGGTAATGCTTCGCCCAAACCCCACAACGCAGCCACAAGCGATCGGCGGGAGCCAACAATCTAGAGATCCCCGACTTTTTCTGCTCAAGCTGAAGGGATTTGCAAATTCACAAAAAAAGTCGGGGATCTGTCTGTGTGATGCAAATGGGAATCGTCTAAAGCAGTATATGTCTACAACCCATTACCGATCGCAAAAAATGCTGACCAAAAGTAGGGATGGTTATAGTCTGGGGAATTTATCAAAGCAATTTGAGATCGCCTTAATGACTCAGCGATCGCCACATTCTCTTTTTGCAATTCAGCATAAAAAGCAGTCATCAGCGAACCTGTCCCCACATCATTAACCGACCACAGAGAAGCGATCGCATTTTTTGCCCCTGCTTTCTGAACTTGATAACCAAAACCTAAGATTTCTACGCCACTACCGAAAGCACCTAATCCAGTCTGACAGGCACTTAAGATGATCAAATCCACATTGGGAATTTGCCAATCCGTGATTTCATGAAGGCGGATTTTGTCGCCATTACCAAAAATAATAAAGGAATTGTCTGGCGCACCCGTATTGAATTCTGCATGGGTGGCAAGGTGAATAATATTATGATTCTTTAACTTCGATTCGATCGCTTGGCGACTAAAGTCATTTTCAGTTAAAGCAACAGAGTTTTGAAATTTGTTAGCGATCGTTTTGACCTCGGTCAGTGTCGCAGGTAAAGCAACTTGTCCAAACTTCTGCTCTCCTTCTCTTCCGCCAAATGCTCCTGCTAAGATACTGGGTTTAGTTTTGGGTTGGAGTGAAAAGTCAGAAAGGCTATAGGCGATGAGATTGCTAATTCGATATTTCTCCACTAGCCATTGCCTGCCATTGTAGAGAGCGGCGAGGGGAACATAGCGTAGTTGTCCATCAGGAGCATAGAGGATAGTTTGAGCTTTGGCTTGAGTAAGTTCCGTTTCGATGGGTTTAATCAGCAGAGTATAGAGTGCAGTGGCAGGATCTTTGACATCATCGGAACTAACATCACGAACTCCATCCCTAAAGTTAGAAATTAAAGCTTCTAGTTTATCCTTGGGAATTTTCACCGTGCGGCTGATGGGGAGTGTGTTGGGTGAGAAGAGGATGATTTCAAGGCGATCGCTTAAAATCAGAGGATAAAGTAGCACAGTTCCCTGTGGGATTTGTTGGAGATAGTCGGGGACTTTGTTAATTTCTGATTTGGGAAGCTGTTGGATCTGCTTAGCAAGTAGGTCGTTAATTTCAGGACTATTTTCAAAGCTAACCGCTAACAGCTTATTGCTAATCGCTTTCTCTGGTTCTAAAATCCTTACCCCTTGAGCAGTGCGATCGCTGCCTTTAATGTTTTTAAGATAGTCCTCTAGTTCCTGCACCTTGAGGAGATCGAGAACTTGCAGAGCTTCCATGACTCGACCTTGTTGGAGTAATAGGTCGGCAAGGCGACGGTAAGAACCTTCCACATTACTTAAATAGGAATTTTGTAAATCTCGATCAAGTTTACGAATATCTTTACGGATCGATTCACTGATGTTGACTGATTGCTTGTAGAAGACGATGGACAAATCCGTTTGTTTTTGTTTTTCAAGGGTCAAGCCGATCTGATTTAGAGCCATTCTTTCGCCATCACGGTTTTTGATCTTACGGGCAATTTCTAATCCTGCGTTATGGTAGTCGATCGCTTTCCCATAGTTACCAAGGGCATAATAGGCACTTCCCATAGAACCCAGTGTTTTCCCTTCACCACGGCGATCATTGACTTCACGGGCAATTTTTAAGCTTGACGCATAGTATCTGATCGCTTCATCATAATTACCCTGCGCTTCGTAAGCATTCCCTAAATATCCCAGTGACTTCCCTTCACCACGGCGATCGTTAATTTCTCGCGCCGCATCTAAACTCGACTGATGATATTTAACTGCCTCCTGATAGTTACCCTGATCGTAGTAGGCATTGCCTAAGTAACCGAGGGACTTGGCTCTGCTCAGTCGATCATTGATTTTAGTAGCGATCGCTAAGCTCTGCTTGTAATAGCTGATCGATTTGGGATAGTCCCCAAGGGAGCGATAAACCAGTCCTAAAAAGCCAAGAGCCTGTCCTTCTCCGCGTATTTCTTTGATCTCACGGGTAATTGCTAAACGCTTTTCTTGATACTCAATGGCTTTAGCAAAGTTACCCTGAGCGCGATAGGCATTGCCGAGATTACCCATAGCATTGCCTTCCCCTTGACGGTCTTTGATTTCGAGGGCAATGGCTAAACGCTGCTCGTGAAATGCGATCGCTTTCACATAGTCGCCCTGAGCATAGTAATTCATTCCCAAATTACCCAAAGCTGATCCTTCACCACGGCGATTGCCAGTCTCACGGGTAATCACTAAGCTTTGCTCATGGTGGGCGATCGCTTGTGAGTAGTTCCCCAGAGCGCGGTAGACAACGCCGAGATTGATCAGAGACTCTCCTTCGCTACGGCGATCGCCTAGCTCCTGAGCGATCGCTAAACTCTGGCGATGAGAAGCGATCGCTTGATCGTAGCGCCCCAGTGATTCATATATTTTGCCTAGATTTCCATGTAATATTCCCTCTTTCTGACGATCTTTGATTTCTTGATAGATGACTAAGGCTTGTTGCCATGACTGCAATGCGGGTTCAAACTGGCTAAGTTTATATTGCTGAGTTCCCAAATCCAACAGTCGATCCGCTTCTGCTTTGCGAGTTTGAGTTGTTTGCGTTTGAGCGTTCACAAAGGACGGATCAGGTGGTAGTAAGATTCCACCAAACCCAGTTGTCAATACAAGCGTCAGCGCATAGAACCGAGAAGTCATGACCTTATCCTCAAGTTTTACAACAATTATATTTAGTATATTTAGGATGGGCTTTGCCCATCTAATCTTACCGTTTAGATTTATTTAGAGTTTACGCATAAATCCCTAAAACCCTCACCCCTAGACCTTCTCCCAGTAGGCTACGGTGTAAACACAAGCCTCTCCGTTTTTGTTTCAATGTATCTAAGCCCCCTAAATCCCCCAATTCTGGGGGACTTTGAAAGGATTTTATTATCTTGTTCCCCCAGAATTGGGGGTTAGGGGGCGATTAATTGTTGACTTAACTAGGCTTGATGAGGGCAGTTTTGGTTTTGCGTAAGTCCATTTATTTATGGACTTTGCCATCAGGAAGGGTCGCACCCTTGAGAATCGCGCCAACAAGATTAGCGCTACTTAATTCAGCACGATTGAGAATCGCGTCGGTCAGGTCAGCATTAGCGAGATTTGTCCGCGCCAGATAAGCTTCAATAAGATTAGTGCGAACCATAATTGCCCCATGAAGATTAGCGCGGCTGAGATCGGCTCGAGTCAATTTAACATCCGTGAGATCAGTTCCTTTCATCTGCACGCGACTTGCCTTAATATCTGCCATAACCGCACTTCGCAATGAAACTCCATTAAAGTCTGCATCAATTAAGATGGCGCGTTCCAGTTTGGCATTATTTAAAATCGCACCTGAAAGCATGGCACAACTGAGATTAGCCTCCGAAAGAAAGACCCCTTGCATATTGGCATTATTTAACTTCGCTTCAATCAGATTAGCCCCACTGAGAGTTGCTTCTTGCAGATTTGCTCCCCTTAAATCCGCTTTGTGTAAATCTGCCCCAGATAAATTTGCACCGCGCAAATCCGCCCCAGATAGATTTGCCCCCGTTAGATTCGCAGTGCTGCGCTTCTTTTTACCAGCATCAATTTCATGTTGATCGCCGATCGCTCTTTCTTGTCTGAGATTTGCACCTTTCATACAAGCACCGACGAGGTTCGCCCCACTCAAGTTCACGGTTCGCATATCCGCATCAATTAAGTTTGCATCCATTAAATTAGCAAGACTAAGATTAGCTCCAAATAACGTCGTTCCTTGCAAACTAGCTCCATGCAAATCCGCATTGGATAGATTGACATTACTCATGCTTGCTTGATTAAGATTTGCACCACAGAGATTTGCCCCCACCATTAAGGCTCCGCGCATATTCGCACGAGTCAGGCAAGCAAAGGTGAAGACGGTACTATTGAGATAGGCTTTAGACAAGTTAACATCTAGCCAATCGGTACGACTCAGATTTGCACCGCTAAGTTTGATGCCATTCAGATTAAGCCCGCTAAAGTCGCGATCGCCCTGTGCATAGCGGCGCAAAATATCTTGAGAAGTAAGTGCTGCATCCATCGTGTTGTTACACTTTCGTTGAATTGGGATAAATTACAGCGCTTTGCGCTCAAACCCAAACCAATATATGTTTTGAAAGTATTGCTTTGCAATACTTTCAAAACATATATTGTGGTTCGTTTGAATGGTAATTGCTGTATGGCAAGATCATAGCGGTTAGCAATAAAGAAATGCGAAATTCCTGTTTTTACTTTAAACAATTTGCGATCGCTCAAGACAAATGTGCGATGAAAGTAGGAACAGATGGCATTTTGTTGGGTGCATGGACAAAGCTGCCTGAAAATGCTCAAATTCTGGATATTGGCACAGGTACAGGCTTGCTAGCCCTAATGTTGGCGCAGCGATCGCAATCATCAAATACATTTCCCAATATATTCCCCAATACATTTATTGATGCAGTGGAAATTGATCATGATGCTTATCAACAGGCTAAAGAGAATATTGAGAGTTCGCCTTGGCGCGATCGCATTAATATCGATCATGCCAGTATTCAAGACTGGGCGATCGCTTGTTCTCAGCAATATGACTTGATTATTTCTAATCCGCCATTTTTTGAGAACGCCTTTAAACCTTCACAAAATTCTAGAACCTTAGCCAGACATAGTGACAGCCTTTCCCAAACTGATCTTCTCCAAATCGCAACACAATTGTTAAAACCAAATGGACATTTAGCAGTTATTTATCCTACCGATTTAGCTAATAATTTTCTCGCTAAAGCTCAGAGTTTTAATTTATTTTGCGATCGCCAAGTTCAAGTCAAACCAACTCCTCAAAGTCCAGTCAAACGGATATTACTAGAATTAAGCCCCACTCAATATGCCGCTCAAACAACGATGCTCACCATCGAAGAGAGCAAACACCTGTACACGCAAGACTACATTGCTTTAGTAAAAGACTTTTATCTAAATTTATAAAGCCAAAGAAAAGGAGGGCGGCGCGAAGCGCCGCCCTCCTTTTCTTTGGCTTTGCGATAAAATGCGTGATGTACATCCGCCAAAGTTGTCATGGTCACCCCTGAAGCTCTCAATCAATTACGCACAACCCTCCGCAAAGGGCAACAAACAATGGCGGACTGGCAGGGTGGTGAGCTTGCCGTGTCCGCAGTGCCAGGGGCTGGCAAATCCACGGGAATGGCGGTAGCCGCCGCGATCGCGATCGCCAATTTTAACCTACATCGCCAAAAACAATTAGTAATCGTCACCTTTACGCGATCGGCGGTGAGCAACATTCGCAAAAAAGTATCCGAGCATCTCAAAAATCTGCGCTTACCGCAAAGCTCTTTTACAGTTAGTACGTTGCATAGCTTGGCTTATAACATTGCCAGCACTCATCGAGAACTATCAGGATTTGGGGCAGGGGAAACTAAAATTATTTCGGAATCTCTCAAGCAGAAGTTAATTCGCAATGCCACAAATATCTGGGTAAAAGAGAATCCCAAATTGTATGACCTATTGCTAGAAGGGAAAAACTTTGACGGAGAAGATACGGAACGCTTGCGACGACAGACGGTATTACGCACCGATGTATTGCCCAGTTTAGCGAGAGAGGCGATCGCAACAGCCAAGAGTTCAGGTTTGAGCGCAACAGAATTGCGCGAAGCGGAAGCTCCCGATGGTGGCGACATCTTAGCGATCGCGGCGGGACTTTATGAGACCTACGAACGACTGTTGCGGCAAGAAGAGGCGATCGACTATGACGATATGATTTTGGGCGCGTTACGGGTCTTAAGAAATGAAGGTGTTCGCAAATATTGGCAAGAGAGAATTTTTGCTGTATTTGAAGATGAAGCACAGGATTCTTCACCGTTGCAAACGGAGTTGTTAGAGATTCTCGCCCTCACCCCCCAGCCCCCTCTCCCTGAGGGAGAGGGGGAGTCAGAAATCTTCCTCCCCTCTCCCTCAGGGAGAGGGGCTGGGGGTGAGGGTATTAAAAACCTGATGCGGGTTGGTGATCCTAACCAAGCGATTAACTCCACTTTTACCCCTGCTGATCCACGCTTTTTTAATGAATTTTGCGATCGCTGTAGTCTTAATTCGCAACTCTCAACCCTTGATCAAGCAGGACGCAGTACCAGAAATGTGATGCGAGCTGCAAACTATATGCTGCATTGGGTCAATCATTCCGAATATGCCAAGATTGAGAAGCCGTTCCGTCAGCAAAGAATCCATCCAGTAGATGCTGATGATCCGCAAAAAAATGCTAATCCCGAACCCATTGGCAAAGGAGTAGAAATCTATTTACCCAATACTATCGATGATATTGAGCATGAGATGACGATGATCGGCGATCGCATCAAGCAATTACTTGCTCAAGATCCCAAACTGAGTATCGCGATTTTGGTGCGTCAACATAATCAGGGGCGCTTTGTTGCCGAGTCTCTTGCGTGGCTGACCAAGGAGCATGAGATTAAAATCTATGATGTCGAACAAAGCGATCGGCGATCGCGAGTGCCCATGGATATGTTGGCGATTTTGCAGTTTATGGAACGTCCCCACTCCCCCGACAATCTTAAATCAGCGTTAGAAGTTCTCAAGGATCGCCAGAAAATCTCATCACAGCAAGATCTCAATGCCCTCGCCAGTAATCCCGAAAAGTTTCTCTATCCGACTTTGCTAGATCCAGCTTTATCAACCCTTGCACAAGAAACCCAAGCTAAATGCATCGGTTTACTACGCGCCAAAATCGAACTTCCGTTATATAACCTAATTCCCTTTATCGCCTTTACTATCTACGACGAAGAGGCAGGACTATTGGCAACTGCTGACAAATTAGGCGATCGCCTCAATCAGCAACTAGTAGGCAGCTATTCCATGCAAACTGTAATCGAATCGCTAAGGGAAATCGTCGAATCAGAGAACTTTGAAGCAGTCGAAGATGAAAATCTGGAAGGGCGCTATATGACAGGGGGACAGGTAACGCTGATCAGTCTGCATAAAGCCAAAGGACTAGATTGGGATGTAGTCTTCATGCCATTCTTGCATAAACGTATTTGTCCGGGGGAAGCTTATATTCCTGAATCGGTTAAGTTTTTAGGGGACTTTGGCTTACCTGAAGTGACAAGGGCGCAAATTAGAGCGATCGTCCATAGCGATCGCCTTCCCAATGCGGAAGAGGCTTGGAAACAATGCAGTTACCTCAAACAAGCCGAGGAGTTTCGTTTACTCTATGTTGGCATGACCCGTGCTAAGCGATTATTATGGCTATCGGCGGCTCAATCCGCTCCCTTCAGTTGGAACACCTTAGAAAATCGCACTGAAAATGCTGCCATTTGTCCTGTGATTACAGAACTAGCTAAGAAATTTCCTGAATTTGTCTCATGGTAAGTAGCTCACCATAATTAAAACCTAAAACCAGAAGCTGTCCTGCCCGCGTAGCGGGCGGGACAGCTTTCTAGGTTTTTAGTTTGCTTCGGTACTTAGTGGGACTTTGCTTTGATCGATTTATTTTTTAATAGTTGCTAACCTCTTTTAGAATGTACGGTAAAATTTACCTATGTGGATCAATCTAAAAAGGCGAATTGTGAAATGGCGTGGGGTCTTTTTCGTCATCCCCGCAACAACAGGAATTTTACTGTGGATTCGCTTTATGGGAATCCTGCAACCATTAGAACTGGCTGTATATGATTTATTTTTTCAGTGGCGACCTTCAGACCCAATTGACGAACGCATTGTGATTGTGGCGATCGAGGAATCAGATATCAAGACTTTTGGTTCTCCTATTCCTGACGATACCCTTGCGAGACTCCTCACTTTAATTAAGCAGCAACAACCCAGAGTCATTGGGCTAGATATCTATCGCGATTTACCAGTTCCTAAAAAGTATGGCTCTGAATATCAAGAATTAGTGAATATATTTGAATCTACACCAAATCTGATTGGCATTCGCAAAGTAGTTGCTAATCAGAATGGTAGCGATGTAGCTGCTTCTCCAGTTCTCGAAAAGCTTAATCAAGTAGCTGCCAACGACTTTTCGTTAGATGGTGATGGTAAAGTTCGCCGTATACTTCTCTCTCTAAAAAATAAGCAAGGTAAGACAATTCCTAGTTTGAGTGCAGCCTTAGCTATTCGCTACCTTCAAAAGGGAAATATTAATCTGGAAGTTATTGATCCCCAAGTACAGAAATATAAATTAGGTAAAGCCATATTTTCACCCCTTCAGGAACATGATGGCGGCTATACAAACGAAGTCTTGGGAGGCTATCAAATATTATCAAACTTTCGGAATTTTCAGGGTGATTTTCAGAGGGTTTCACTAACTAATGTACTCAATGGAAATATTCCTCGGAATATATTTCGCGATCGCGTTGTTTTGATTGGTATCACGGCAGAAAGCATTAGTGATTACTTTATCACTCCATACAACAGTACAATTGTGAGAGGTTCCTTCTCATCCACTAGTGGAGTAGAACTTCATGCTAGTATTACCAGCCAATTAATTGCCAAGGCTATTGACGGACTGCCAACCTTAAAAGTTTGGACAAAACCCATAGAGATTTTGTGGATTGCTATGTTTGCGATTGCTGGTGGTCTATTGTGCTGGAATAGTCGTTATGCGAGACCAATTACTCAATCAAAAATTCCTTTGCGCCTACCTTGGGGGACTCTAGCGATCATCTTTCTGGGGGCAAGCCTATTCACCACAAGCTATATTGTTTTTTTATGGGGATGGTGGATTCCTGTCGTACCGTCTTTGTTAGCTCTGATTAGCTCGTCGATCGTAGTTACAGGTTATACAGCCCTCAGTGCAAACGAAGCCCGTAGACGGGCTATTCTTTCAGTTATACCTGATTTGATGTTCAATGTTAGCGGCGATGGTATTTATCTAGGGCTGATTAACTATGAGAGTACGATCAAGTTAGCTATTCCTGACTTGGAGAATATTGGCAAGCATCTTTCTCAAATGCTACCGACCGAAATTAGCGATCGCCACCTTTATCATATTCGGCAGGCTTTGACCACAGGAAAGCTCCAGATTTATGAACAGCAAATCTGTATAAATAATGTTTGCCAAGAAGAGGAAGTGCGTATTGTTGTGAGTGGTCGCAATGAAGTGCTATTTATGATTCGCAATATTAGCGATCGCAAGCAAGCGGAATTAGCAATTTATAAAAAGAATGCGGAATTAGCTAGTACATTAGATGAACTGAAAACGACTCAAAAGCAACTGATTGAGTCAGAAAAGTATGCCGCCCTTGGTAGCATGGTCGCTGGAGTTGCCCATGAAGTGAATACACCTATTGGCAATAGTTTAATGGCAGCTTCCATATTAGATAATGCGACCAATAAGTTTAAGGAATTTTTTGATTGTGGCGAACTCAAAAAGTCGAGCTTACAGGCTTATTTAGAAAAAGCCAAAAGCAGTAGTGAGATCCTACTCGTCAATTTACACCGTGCGGCTGAACTTATTCAAAATTTTAAGCAAGTTGCTGTCGATCAATCAAGCCTAGAACATCGCAGTTTTCCAGTAAAAGATTATATTGAAACAATTTTGATGAGTTTAGCGCCTCAAATTCAACTTACACCTCATACTATCAAAGTCTATGGAGATAGTGCGATCGTGATATACGGTTACCCAGGTGCTTTTTCCCAAATTGTTACTAATTTAGTAATGAATTCTTTGACTCATGCTTATACTGATTTAGATAAAGGTGGGCAGTTGCAATTTGAATTTATTCAACAAGATGATAAGGTGATTATTACTTACTCTGATGATGGCAAAGGCATTCCTGCTGAAAGATTAGATAGGATTTTTGAGCCTTTTTACACGACAGCTAGGAATAAGGGTGGTAGCGGATTAGGATTGCATATTATTTATAATCTTGTGACCCAAAATCTTAAGGGAACGATTCTCTGTGAAAGTGAAGTTGGTTTAGGGACAAAGTTTACGATCGCTTTACCAGTCAACTTATAACGCTTTCTGTACTGCCTAATATTTTATCTATATCAAAGTTTTTGACTAGACTTTTACAACGCCCTATTTACATTTACCCACAGAGCCATCGGGCATCGTCGCTCCACAAAAATTAGCCCCTTGCAATACCGCGCCCCGCAGATTCGCACCCGTAAGATTAGCACCTGCGAGATTGGCTCGTTGTAAATTCGCTCCGACAAAATCTGCACCACGTAAGTCTGATTGATTGAGATCGGCATCCACTAACTGCGCTCCTCGCAACCTAGCTAAACGTAAATTCGCACCAGATAGATCAAAGCCTCTGAGATTTCGATCTTCGCCGCCACGATTGACGATTTGCCAAACTACACGCCATTTGTGATCGAGAATTGTTTCTTCATTGATGATGCTTTCTCGCAAATTAGCAAGGCGGAGATTCGCTCCTTCTAGCTTGGCATCGGAAAGTTGCGCTCCTTTAAAGTCAGCTTCCATGAGATTTGCCTTGGTTAAATCGGCATAGCGGAGATTGGCATCATTGAACTTGACCCGCACTAGATTACTGCGCCTGAGATTCGTGATGAATAGATAGGCTTGGGTGAAGTTCGCATCTTCTAAATTAACCCCTGCAAGATTCGCCTTCTCAAAATTCCCACCCGACAAATCTGCTGCTACTAGAGTTTGACCATCAACACGCTGATTGACAATTTTCCAAACCAGAAACCACTTAGGATCAAAAAAGGTATCACTATCAATTTTGCTCGATCGCAAATCGGTATGGAATAAATTTGCTCCTGCAAAGGTTGTTCCTTGTAAACTAGTTCCTTCTAGATTTGCTCTAGTCAAATTAACTTCACTAAAGTTGGCGCGGCGAAGATTGGCACGTTTGAGACGCGAATTAGTGAGATCGGCTTTTTCCAAATCAGCTAGTCCTAAATTGGCATTTTCAAAATTAGCACCGTCGATTTTGGCGCTAATTAGTTTCGCAAATTGTAAGTCTGCATTTTTTAGAGAAGCTTGATTGAGAATAGCGCGTTCGAGATTGGCATATTTCAAATTTGCTCTAAATAGATTTGCACCTTCGAGCTTGGCTTCAAGCAAATTAGCATTTAAAAAATCGGCTCCCGACAACAGTGCAAACCGTAGATCCGCCCCCAGCATGTTTGCTCGCATAAACTTCGCGCCATCCAACTTTGCCCCACGCATATCAGCTTTGCGAAGGTCAGCATCCCGAATATTGGCATTGATTAGGTCGGCTCCTGCGAGTCTGGCATCGGGCAGATCACATTCTGAACATTCTTTAGTTTTGATCAGTTGATCGACATGGCTCTGATTAGCAGCAAATACTGATGTTGCTGTCGTAATGACGATGAGAGTAGAAATAGCGATCACCCTTTTGCCTATACCCATCCTTTTATCTCCGCATCCATCATTGGTTTTTCGAGTTTAATATACTCAATTTTTGCAGCTTGCAAAATATGTTTCATCTGTACAGCTTCATTGTGATCCGCCGCAATAAAAGCTGAGTTAAGGGCAATATTGCGAATATTACCACCCGCAACACTGAGTTTACCAAGTTTCACATAATCCAGATCCAGTATGGGTGTTTTCTCAGGAAAAGCTCTCCGCCAAATTTCAGCACGTTGCTCCGCATCGGGAAAGGGAAACTGAATTACAAAACGTAACCGCCTTAAAAACGCTTGATCGAGGGAGTTTTTCAAATTAGTAGTGAGTACAGCTAATCCGCGATAGGCTTCCATTCTTTGCAGCAGATAGCTAACCCCGACATTGGCATGGCGATCGTGACTGTCCTTGACCTCGGTGCGCTTGCCAAAGAGAGCGTCGGCTTCATCAAAGAGCAGAATCACGCCGCCACCTTCCGCAGCATCAAAAATACGTTTGAGATTTTTCTCGGTTTCACCAATATACTTATCGATTACTGAACTGAGATCAATCCGATAGACATCAAGCTGTAATTCATTGCCCAACACTTCCGCCGCCATCGTTTTACCAGTGCCGCTTGTACCTGCAAACAGAGCGCTAATTCCCAATCCGCGCCGACTCCTACCTGCAAAACCCCATTTTTCGTAGACTGTTAAGCGTTGACGTACATGGGCAGCAATGTCATGCAGTACAAATTTTTCCTTAGGTGGCAAAATCAGATCGTCCCAAGTTGCAGTTGTTTCCACGCTTTGAGCAAGTTCATCGAGGCGGGGGCGTGATTGAGCGCGACAGGCGTTCCAGAGAGTTTGATGAAAGGTATGGTTAGATTGCAGTTTGTGTGAGCTTTTAGCTTTGAGAGATGCGTTGTAAATATGCGTGGGTGAGAGATTGAAATAAGAGACGAGTTCATGAATGGAGCCATTGAGGGACTCTTTGATGTCGCTATCTAGATCGCGGAGAGATTCTTCCCACAGTGTTTGCTGCTCATTAATGGAAGGAGATTGCACATCAAAGGTGATGATTGTCCTTTGGTGTTGGCGGCGACGGCTTTGACTGCTAATAATCATCGGACATCGCAGAATTTCGATCAGATAGCCGATCGCCATATCTTGATTTTGATTAGGAGCTTCATCGCGATCGCAGTCCAGTAATAGCGCCATGTCATTCAGCGTATATTCGCGATCGCATAGCTGAGCAATAAGCTGAAGATTACTTAAATCATGGGGTAGAAGACTGGCAGGTATTTTATAGAGGTTTAGTCCTAAATCTAGACAAACATTAGCAGCGATCGCCATTTTGCTAGCTACATCTTCGCCACAGAGTTGCAAAACTGGTAGAACTTCTAATCTCTCATCCTCAGAAGCATTTACCCAAGTAGCGATCGTTTGTTTCAGGATTTGTTGATGGGAATCAATCTGGACAGAATTAGCAACTACAGGTTCTAACAGTCTGAGTAAGCGTTCATCAAGATGCTGATCTCCCATTAAACAATGCAAAATCCGTTCATTAATTCGCAAGGGACTAGATGTCAGCGCATTCCCTGCCCCAATCTCTACTAAATGCCATCGACGTAAATTGGCGGCTGGGGAGAGGGCTGACCAATCGGCATGATCTAGGAGTGACATTGCTAAACTAAAAGTGGGATAGGCTAGTTTGGGGTCATTGGCAATTTCAGCACAAAGCATTCCCCAATTTGGATCAAATTCCATGCCTGCACATAGCAGCAGCACATCTCTTTCAAAATCCGAAAGACTAAAATTTTCACATAGTCGTCGCAGATGACTATCAAGTTGGCGGTTTAGAAGATTAGATGCAACTGGATCTTCTAAAATCTCACCTTTTTTTGTCGCAATTTTCTGCTCTAAAATTGAGCGGATCTTGGCGATCGCTGAAAATAGAACCTGTTGACTTTGCTTGAGCCACTTGGTGGTGATAGTGGTATGGGGCGATACGATCATGCTTCTTAAGTTACCGTTTTGATGATTTGCTCCAGATAGGTTTCCGCCTCATTAACTGGTAGCAAAATCGCCTCTCCCTGTCGCAAAATCTCATATTTACCCCCATGAAATCCATGTCCAGCAATTAAGCCCATGGATACGGCAAGGTTTCCCAATTCTGTGAGCTTATTGACACTGATCGTCTCCATTTCCAGATCTAGGCGTTGTCTAAGTTCATCTTCATTCATGGTTGTCTCTACTCAATTTTCCCAAATACTTGTGGTTCGTTTGATATGGATCAATAGATTGTCAGCAAATCTCAATTTTTGCATCATAATCTTATGGCAAATTATGACTTTGTTTAACTGTAATATAGTTGTATCATTAGTGCCTATGTACCCTATCAATTCGACTCAATTTGACAATTTGTCATTACTTAAACTTTTCAGAATACATTGGGTTGTATCCTTAGTACAACCTTTGTCATAATTCATAAAAGAACCTGCATAAAATATGAGGAGTGAGCCAGCCATATTTGCCTCAAATGCTGATAATAGCGACACCGAGCGGAATGCAGGAATGGGTATGGTGGATATACTGACACTATCTACTCGGCAACAACAAATTATTAATTGGATTATGCGCCAACGCCAGTCCACGTTGGAAGCGATCGCGGCTTATATTGAAGCGGAAATAGAAGAGACCCGTGCTGAGGTTACAGATTTAATCAGCCAAGGCTTTGTTGAAGCACGCCAGATACAGGGTATTACCTACTACGAAATTGATTTTCGTCGGCAACAAAGTAATGAAACCTTAGAAGCAATGTCGTCGGTCTCATCGGCAATCCGACCGTTATCGATCATCCTCAACCCATCAGGGACAGTATCAATTACTACGGGCGAAAGTTTTGAGTTGTGTGTCACAGTCACTAATCAAGGCGATCGCAGTGCTGTCATTAGTGTGGCGCTCGATCAAGACTCTAGCTCGATTTATCCTTGGAGCGCTTTTCCGTCAGAGAGCTTGGCACTGAGTGTGGGGCAAAGCTGCGAAGTGGTATTCCTGATTCAAGTACCACCGACAACCTTCCCCGATGAGTATAACTACACCTTAATTATTGATGCACCTCAGCATTATCCAGAACATACCCCAATCCAGTACAAAGGTAAGGTCATTGTTCTCCCATCAATCCAAGAAGTAGTCAGAGTTAATGATCCGACCTTTGTCACTCTGCCGCGCACTTCATCTGACAATCCCCATCCCCTGCGATCGGGTGAGATATGGCAAGTTCTCATTTCCATCTCCAATCGTTCCGAACGGGTCGATCGCTTTCGGGTTGCAGTTCCCGATCTCGATCCGAAATGGGTTTCCATTTACTATCCCGAAGGCTTAGCGCTCGTGGGTGTGGTCGAAGCCGCAGAAGGTTTACCACTTAATCCTGATACTCAAGGACAAGTCACGATAATTTTCAAGCCGCCTATGGATGTTTGGGCGGGAATTTATGCGCCGACAATTCGCGTTCATTCGGATAACAATCCAGATTTAACCTTATTAGATATTGCTTATTTTGAGATTCTGCCAACCTATCAACTAGATATTCAACTAGTGACATTGCTGACGAGGGTAGCCAAACGACCTTCCCTTTATGAAATGCGCTTTAAAAGTAATGGCAACATTGCACGTGAATTAATCCTCAGAACTAGTAGCCCTGAGCAAGATGGATTGTTGCTCTATACCTTGACCAATGAAGAAGTTAAAATCGCGCCCTATGGAACTGTAAGGATCAACATCGAAGTCGAACCTACAAAAAAATGTAAGCCCCGCTTTTTAGGCGATCGCTATCTCAACTTCATGATCGAAGTTGAAGATAGACAGGGAGCACTACTGCCCAACGATCGCTATCTCGGTAGTCTGTTGTTACCCGCCCGTCCATGGTGGCAGTTTGTTTTACTGATTATTGGAATTTTGGGGTTAATTGGAACCGTTATCTTTTTGATTTGGTGGTTCTTCTTTAGACCACCTGACGTGCCGCAGGCGATTGAGTTCACATCCGAGTCATCCACCTATCAAGAAGCAGCTAATGAGGCAATTCGCCTGCGTTGGCGGATCACCTATCCTGAGTTGTTAAGTGAAATCCGAGTGGAGGGACTGTCAGCCGATGAAAAACTCCTCAGTCAGCCTGTAGTTTATAACTTTAGTAAGGGAATTCCTCCAGAATTAAAAGACTATTGTGTGATTGATCGCGAATTACTATGTCAAAACGTGCCAACTGATGCACGCAAGCCTAGTCAGTATATTTTTCAGATGAATCTATCATCGAAAAACCCGAAAACTCGCACTATTCCCTTGGTTAAAACTACCAAGATTTTAGTAGAGCCAGTTCCACAGGCTGAGATTTTGGAGTTTGCCTCAACTAAACCTCTCTACACAGAATCCAAGCCAGTTTTACCCACCATTGTCCCAGCACCTGTCCAAGCTGCACCAACGGGAAGTGTGCCTGCGCCTCCTGCACCAACCCCTCCTAAACCTGAAAATGTTGCCCCAACTCCTAATTTCACTGAGCCAAGTTCGATCGCGATCGCTTTGGAAAAACAGGTGTTTTTTACAGCCGTGGGGATTGCTCAAGGTGCAGCAAAACCAAGAATAGTCAGACCTAAACCTGATCTTGATAACGAAGTTCGACTCAACTGGAGCATATCTAACACTAGCCAAGTTAGGGAGTTAACCCTCGTAGGCAGATCCCCTGAAGGTGAAGTCAAGAGTCCACCATTGCGTTTTGTACTCACAGAGGGATTACCGCGATCGCTACGTCCCTACTGCACTATTTCCAACGATCAAATGATTTGTAAAAATGTACCAACTGAAGCCAAGGCCTCAGGTAATTACATTTTTGAGTTAGCGATCGTACCGAGCAAGCCACCTGTAGATCCCAAGGCAGTCCCTGTCACTAAAAAAACTGAGATTACCAAAATCGCGCCCTATCCTGCCAAGATTCTTGAGTTGAAAGTAAATGGACAGGATGCATTACCGCAATATTCCTTCAATCTCAATCCCGATATTCCCACCATTATTACTTTATCTTGGAAAATCGAAGCTTCGGCTGCGGCAAAAATCGATCTACTTCCTGCTCCTGGAAATGTTGCTGCTGTCGGACAGTTAGCCTTACCCTTAAGTCCCAAGTCCGCAGAAGTAACCTATATCTTAAGAGTTACCAATCCTGATGGACAGATGATTATGCGCTCCTTCATTATCCAAACGATCGCGCCACCACCTGCTCCTAAACCTGAAGAAACTCCTCCGATCGCCTTACCTCCCGATGTTCCTGAGATTGACTCTCCGTTAATTCCAAACACATCTCCAAATCAGCGATCTGGTGGCATACTCACCCCTTCGGAGGTTCCACCAAGCCAAAAATAAAATGCTACTAAAGATCCCCCTCAATCCCCCTTGTAAAGGGGGAAGAAGAAAATTCTCCCCCCTTTACAAGGGGGGCTGGGGGGATCTAAACCTTAAAACGTAGATAGTATCTTTGAAATTAATTAATTATGATCGTTGAAGAATTTGATTTTACGTTGCCCAAAGGATTAATTGATGCCAATGGAGAAGTACACAATCAGGGCAAGATGAAACTGTTGACAGCTCAAGATGAGATGATTGTGCAGGATCTGTCTAGACAGAATCCCGATACTGATCTCGTCTTTTTATTGTTGGTTCAAGCGATCGCTAAATTAGGTACTTTAAATAGAGTTACCGCCCAACAACTAGAGCAACTATTTTTGCCCGACTTTCTCTATTTACAAAATCTATTTGGGAGTTTGCAACCCCAGAACATAAATACATCGGGGGAGTTATAGGCTACCCCTCGGAACGGTTGTACGAGGAGGTAGCCTTCATTGCTTTTTACTTCCATTGGTCAAGGGCTGACATTCTCAACCTTACCCATGCCGAACGCCTGCGTTGGGTCAATGAGATTATGCGCCTACGCTAATCACCAGATAATCGACAATCGCGATTATTCAGCTTACCGTCAGACATAATCGTGCGACAAAAAATACTTTTTTGAGCATTAATATCCTTTAATAAAGCCGCACTAAACTTGGCTCCCCGTAAGTCTGCACCGCGAAAGTCCACATTCTCTAAGTCAGCATTAGTGAAGTTAGCCCAACGCAGATTTGCGTCCTGAAAATTGGCATCCTTTAAATATGCGCCGATCAGATTTGCCCCAATTAAGTTTGCCTTACGCAAATCTGCGGCTCGCATTTTTGCTAAGCTCAGATTTGCTCCGTTAAGTTTAGCCTCAGAGAGATTAGCATTACTTAACTCACATTCTGGACAGGCTCTAGTTTCTAGTAATTGGCTCACAGGATCAGCGATCGCTGCTTGAGCTAATGAAAAATATAGGGGTAAGGCGATCGCACCCAACAAAAAGTAATTATGTAACATTGGCATTCCTACACAGTCTAGGATTCTGCAATTTGATAGGGAACTAATTTTTGATGGCGCAGCTTCGCCGCGCCATCAAAAATTAGTTCCTTGTTTTACGGTGGAGTTTCTAAAACAATATACTAGATTGCAAAGGAGGAAAACTCTTTTCAGTTTCTTTTTCGAGGATAGCAGTCAAAGATGATGGTCTCAAAGGTTGGAGATCATCAAGAACTGCATTAAGTTGCGATCGCATTTCTTCATTTGATAAATCACAATTATTGATCAACTGTTGAATCGTTGTATAGACACGCGCTATTACTGAATCAGTGCGATCCACTGAACTCACAACAGACGTACTAGACAAAGATTTTGATTGGTTGTTAACTATAGGCGGAACTGTTTCCGCAGATTCGGGAGATTCTGTTTGTAGTTGTTGAATTGTTTTTTGCATATTCTCAATTACGCCGTACATTTCCATCGGATCAAATATCTTTAATAAACTCGTTTGGGTAACAATTCCTATGCTTTGTCCCCAGTTCCATGAGACAACCATTCGACCGACGCGACGTTTTTTCATTTCTTGATGGGCTGTCCACAATGAATCATCGGGACTGAGCAAAAAAAGTGGCGAACTCATCACCGTTTGCGCCTGTGTGGTGGCTAGATTAATCTGAAAAGCATGGAACTGGACAATATCTCGCTCAGTAACAATTCCCACAGGACGTTGATTGGCTTCTTCATCGATCTGAGTGATGACCACACAGCTAACGCGATGATTTGACATTAAATAGGCTAGATCTAAAACGGAAGTATCTATAGGTGCATAGATTACCTCAGTAGTCATCACATCTGCAACCCGTCGAAAACGGAGAAGATTGGCAGGACGGAGAATATGCTGAATACCCTCATGGGAAACTACACCGATCAATTCACCTTGATCATCTACTAAAGGCAAATGTCGAATTTGGTAGCGGCGAAATAGAAATAGTACAGCAAATATATCTCCTACGGATCGTTGTGGCATCGTGACAATTGGTGTCGTCATGAAATCCCCAACCGTAGCATTTTGGAAGTCAATTTCTTGGGCAGTCAGTCTCACCACGTCTCGCGCCGTTAAAATACCAACTAAATCTTGATCTTGCTTAACCAAAACGCAACTTGTCCTAACCTCAAGTTGCATCAATTGAGAAAATGAATTTAGTGGGCTAGATGGAGTTTCAGCAATATCTGAATTAATTAGGGAACAACTAGGATAGTGTGCTTGGCTAATCATGGCGATCGCCTCAACTAGAAGCGTCTGCGGTGTCACGATCAAAGGAGAGTATTCAATTACGCTAGTTAAACTAGGAATCCAATCAAGGGGAGTGTCGAATTGCATGATCAAATTAATTGCGATCGGATAGGCTGTCAAATAAGTAGCTAAGTAAACGCCTTAAAAAATCTAGATTTCTGTAACGTTGACACAGGGATAGTTTGGGGCTTTAACCATGCTGGGGGCATTGTTTATATAGCGTTTTTCGAGCAAGCGAGGTACAAAGGTTTGTTTCCCCGCCGAAGGCGGGGAAACAAACCCGTACTTCACTAGATTGTTAAACGCTATATTGAATTTAAGCCTGTCTCGGTATATTATTCACAGATGTTACAATAAAATTGGCGGGTTTATTTCTGTGTATAGTTTATATTATGATAGTGGTGAATCGATGTTTGACTGACAGGATTGGTTATCAGTTTGAGTTGAGACTTCAGAAATTCTGGAAGTTTTTCCATATAGGCGATCTAAAACTCGCTTTACGGAAATACGCTTCCATGTTTGTCCTCGTTTAGTGGTATAGCCCTGTTGGTTTAACCAGTCAGCGATCTTCTGTAACGACTTGCCTGATTTATGGTGGCGGCGAATTAGTTCAACTACTTGAACCTCTTCAGGATCTTCCACCAACTCTCCATCCAGCGATCGTTGTCCAAAGGCAGGAGAACCGTAACCTGCATATCCCCCTAATGCAGCCTTAGCTCTTCTACCGCGTTCTAGTCTTTCCCAAACAGACAGTCCTTCTAAACCGTTTTCTGTCATAGCTACCTAAATCAAATAACTAAGTGAATTTATTTTATTCGTAAAAAAATAGTTGTAACGAATATTTTCGTTTAAAGACAATATTTCCCCCTCTTTCCATCCCAGTTTAACCCACTTTTTGACACAATAATAAACTGTCTTAATTTATTTTTCTCCTAAAAACCATTAAAAGCAATATGAATACAGCAGTGTTTATTCAAGACCAAACTGAATTTGAAATCTTACGTGCTAAGACATCTCTACTTGTTATAGATTGCACGGCGACTTGGTGTGGTCCCTGTAAGGTAATTGCGCCATTCATCGATCAACTGGCGGCAAACTATAGCGATCGCGCTCAAGTCATGAAATTAGACATTGATGCAAATAAACCCTTGGCAAAGGAATTTGGACTGAAGAGTATCCCTGCCGTCTTATTCTTTAAAGACGGAGAATTGGTCGAGACAATGATTGGAGTCAAGACCTATGAAGAGTTTAGTAAAACTTTAGATAAATATCTATAATCTGCCCACCCTCTCAATATCGCAATCCTAAATTAATTGTGGGGAAATAAAGCTCATAACAAAGGTTTTTATCCCCTTGTATTTTTTAGAAAAGATTTAGTATTTTTTGCATATCTGGCGTTTTATCTTCTTTGTAACTTTTTTAACGTGAGTTCGATATAGCCATTTGCGTCGTGCTTCGCACGACGCAAATAGCTATATCGAACTCACGTTATTTTAGGATTAGTAGAAAATTTGCAGGAAGAGGTATATGGCCCTCTCAATCAAAAACAGATTAGAGCCTTACAGACAATTGAAAATGGAGAAAATCATCTATTAAAACTAATCAATGACATTTTAAATTTCTCTAAGGCTGATGCTGGGTATTTATAAGTACCTAGGCATAAGTACACTAAAAAACTAGAAGCTGTCCCGCCCGCATAGCGGGCGGGACAGCTTCTAGTTTTTTAGAAGTATTTATCCTGATAGGCTAGAATCACTCTAACACTCAGAGCGATCGCAATCTCAAATACTGACTAGTCCCGAAAATATGCCAATATGCCAAAATCACCTTTAGAACAACTTTTTTACTCTAGTCTAGTTACTGAATATATTGTGCCTAAAGATGGTGACTTCGCTTTTAAGAAATGGCATAATCATCTGGTGGAAGTTGCCCAACACTATGAGGGCTTTCTACGCTGCGATCTATGTCCACCACTTAGGTGCAAAGATTCAGTTGTGAAATGGTATTACATTATTCATTTTGATTCGCCTGAGCATCTTGAGCAATGGATGAAGTCGGGCGATCGCGCACAGTTATTAGAATCAGGTCAGGAAATATTTTCAGCCTATCGCTTCAAATCTTTTACCACAGGTTTAGAAGGCTGGTTCTCGATGCATTCAGGTTCTTCAGAAAATCAAGGTTTGGGGCCACCTAGATGGAAACAGATTCTATCAGTTGTTTTAGGACTATATCCTGTCGTGATGATTCAAACTATTCTCTTTTCAGCACTGAGAGTCATGCAATCTTGGTCACTTGCTAGCTCAATGATCGTCAATAATTTGATTACCTCGGTAATCTTGAGCCTATTTGTGATGCCTTTTGTCTCTCAACGTTTGAGATTTTGGCTACAACCAGCCTATCTACCGATACCACGCAAGAATGATTTAAGGGGTGCAGTCATAGTATTAGCTAGCTTAGGGATAATGTTAATCATCTTTAACGGCATTTTGAGCTTGACAAAGTAAATGTCTCAAAATGCACAAATAAAAAACGACGTTTTACGTCGTTTTTTATTTGTGCATTTTGAGAATCTTGTCACAATTCTCAAAAGCGTGAGGACACTTTTATGAATTGAAACCCAAACCAAGCAGGTTTTTTAAAAGCACAAAATGGCTATTCCATTTTGTGCTTTTGTATTAAACAGCGCTTTCCTGAGCGACTGTAACAACTGGTTCATCAATCCGAGGTAATAGCCAACTTAGCAAGATAGCTGTTAGTCCTCCAGTAGAGATTGCTGATCCAAACAAGTTTCTGAAAATTGCAGGCTTATTAGCAAAAACTTCAGGAGCAAATACAACTCCTAAGCCTAGACCAAGGGAAACTGCAACAATAATCATCGAACGTCGATCTAGCCCTGCTGAGACAACAATGTTTAACCCAGCTACAGCTATAGAACCAAACATAACCAGAGTTGCACCACCTAAGACAGATTGTGGAAGCGCCTGAAATACACCACCAACTACAGGTAGCAGACCTAAAATTACAAAGATACCAGCAACAAAGAAGCCAACATAACGGCTGCCAACACCTGTCATTTGAATTACGCCATTGTTTTGACTAAAGGTAGTATTTGGAAATGTATTTAGAACTGATGCGATTAAGGAGTTAATGCCATCACCTAAAACACCACCCTTGATACGGCGTAGATAAACTCCACCTTTGACTGGTTCTCCAGATACCGCAGAAGTTGCTGTCAAGTCGCCAACTGTTTCAATTGCTGTTAGTACATACAACAAGATAAATGGTAAAAAAGTAGCAAAATCGAAACTAATACCAAAACGGAATGGCATAGGAACTCTAAAGAAGGGAAGCTGACCTAAAGAACTAAAGTTAACGATTCCAAGAAATAGGGAAATAATAAATCCAACGGCTAGACCGATCGCAATTGATCCCATTCTCAGAAAACGATTTTTAGAAAGTGTAAGTATAACCACAATTAATAGAACAGTACCGCCAAGCGCGAGGTTTTGAACACTCCCGAAGGAACCGTCATTTTTTGCGAGCGCCGCTGCTCCTCCAGCCAAACTAATCATGCCAGTTTTGATTAAGCCTAAACCAATAATCATTACAACTGTTCCAGATACGACAGGAGTAATAACTTTGTCTAGAAGATGCAAAAAACGGCTCAAAATAATTTCAACAAATGAACCAAATAAACAGACTCCAAAGATTAGTGCTAAAGCTTGTTCAGGAGAGCCGCCACCAGCTTTTACAGCAGCACCAATCCCCAGAATTGGTCCAAGGAAGGCAAAGCTTGTACCTTGGAGACTGAGTAATCCTGAACCAACAGGACCAATTCTTTTGCATTGAATAAAAGTACAAACTCCAGATGCAAAGAGCGACATACTAATTAAGAAACTCGTATTCTCAGAATCTAATCCTAGGCTGGCACAAATAATAATCGGAGGGGTAATAATCCCCACAAACGCAGCAAGAACATGCTGAAAGGCAACAAAAATAGCTTCTCCCATCGGAGGAACATCGTTTAAGCCGTAGATTAAAGATGATTTGCCTGTTACTGAAGCCTCATCAATATCGATATCTATATTTAATTCTTTATCTGCGTCCATAACTTACTGCTTATTTTTATTTATTGCTTGAAAGTTTGTATACTGTATACAAACTTTCAAGATAATTCCGCTAGAATCAATACAAAATGAGGAATCGCAATATATAAATGTCATCCATATTCGTTTTTTACAATAATTCCCAAAAGTGTGACCACACTTTTGGGAATTATTGTAAAAAACAAACGGAGTAAGGTTTTTAAAAACACAAAAAGGATTAGCGGTATGGTGCTTTGCACCATACCGCTAATCCTTTTCTGGCAGGGGAGTCAACAAAACTTACATTGCTATGAAAGCTAATAAAAACCTGCGCCTAATCTCCGAATTAAATGAACTGACTCATGCCAAAGATGTTGAGGGGTAAGCCCAAAAGCAACTTTGGCAGCAATAAGCCCGATCGCAATAACTACAAATGGAACGAACAGCGATCGCGAAACCTTCTCTAGCGACGAAAAAATGACCATAGAGGCAACTATTGCCGCAACCAAAAATAGCCAATCGGTAAGCCGATGTGACAAAAAGCTATCCATGTTTATTCCTTTTCCTCAATAGCCTTCATTTTGGCAGTAACTTTTTCGACTATTGACTCAGCCGATGGAGCTAAGGGTGACTTATCCTTTGCCATTTGCATACCAGCAGTTATTTTCGCCCCAATCTCTGCGGAACTAGGAATAAATAGCTGTTTATTTTTCAGAAATAGTTGTTTCTTTTGAGCAGGGGTAAGGGTAGCGAAGATATCTTTTTTAGGGATAGCTTTGAATACAGTACTTAGCTTAGTTTTTTGGGCAGGGGTGAGAGTAATTGCCTTAAAAGCTTTACGGAAACTAGTTCCTGCGGCAATTTTAGCCGCAAACTCTTCCTGTTGCTCTGGGGTCAAGACACTCTCAATTTGAGGTAAAATCTCAGTCTCTAATTGCTTAAGTAAGTTCGTTGATTCATCAACAACTTTAGGCGCAGATACAGCCACAGGTTCAGAAGCTTTAACTTCAGCCACAGGTTCAGATACTTCAGCCACTGGTTCAGATACTTCAGCCACTGGTTCAGATACTTCAGTCTCTGCGGGAGATTCAGAAATATCTGCTACAGCGATGAGAGTTGTTAAATGCGAAGAGAGCGGATTAGCTTGGACACTATTTCCAGTAAACAATCCTAAAAGAACTATTAAGGTGATACAAATTGCTAGTAGACGTTGTTTCATTATTTTTCCTATGGAATCTAAAGGCTTGGTCGATAAGCTAAGCGGTTTAGTTGAAATTTATAATGCAGTTCTGCGACTATGATCGACAAATGCAGCGATCGCTAAAACTGTAATGATAACCAAAGGCAGAGACAGGCTCCACCAAGACTCAGAGACTAAAACAAAGCAAGCGGCAAGTAATCCACCCAAAGCAAAACCTGCGATCGTGGGAATAAAGCGACTAATTCTTTCCAAAGATTCCGATGCTTCTGTTTCCGTAGCTTCTGTTTGAGACTTTGCCAACTTCGCACTAAAAAACTGCACCACATCAATGGTTAGTTGCGTAGTATTTCCAGTCATAACTGTGGTGGGAATGTAGCTCTTAAACACTCCTTTTGCTTCCTTCATCAGGGCATTTTGAATCGCCATAGCAATTACGCCAGAGATACCAATGGGCAAGATTAATTCTTCTTGGACATCGAGTAGAAGCGCAGGTGAAAGGGTCATGCCCAGCGAAAGAAAAATTGCTAGGGCGATCGCCTCAGCAGTCAGCAAAACTCCAAAGACGCACCATTGCTGACGACGAGAATACCGAGCTAGTAGAGATGTTAAAGCGACAGTTAATACAAATGTGGGTAGCATTAACAAACGAGTAATGGTTGTCTCAGTGTCAGCACTAACAAACGAAGATCCAGCTAGCGCAATGTTGCCAGTCACATGGGCTGTGAACAATCCAAACAAGATGATAAATGCCGAAGTATCAACGAAACCAGCTACCCAACTCAATAGAAATCCTGCTGGTCCGTCGCTGATTAAGTAAGCACTAAGGTTAAATTTAGATTGCGATCGCGGAATTGCCGAAGTCATTTTCTTGCCTTGAATTTAGATCTGAATAGATTATTTATCAAGTGCTAGGTGAAGCTGGTAAGTCCTTCTATCCCTAGCACTCAATTTAGAATGCAAATAAAAACTCAGTTGTAAGACTAAGGGCTAACAGTAGGTTCACTCTCTACATGTGAATCTGTTGATGGCTCTGTAACTGTTTCTTCAGTCTCTTTCAATTTCTCTTCAGCAACTTCTTCAGCCGCTTCTTTTTCTGCTTCTTTGGCTTTCTTGGCTTCTAGCTTAGCGGATTCCTTGGCTTTCTTAGCTTCTAGCTTAGCGGCTTTCTTAGCGGCTTTTTCCAAAGCTTTAGCCTCTGCTGCTTCTAGATCGGCTGCTTCCTTCAGTTTTTTTGCTTCTAGTTTGGCGGCAGCTTTTGCTTTTTTTGCTTCCAGTTTGGCGGCAGCTTTTGCTTCAGGAGTTTCAGCAGTTGCTTCAGTTTCTACAACTGCATCTGCAACTAAGCCAACAAAAATAGCACCATTTTCAGTCAATTGAATTGATTTTGTTACAGATGCTTGTGCATAAATAGGATTGCCGAAAAACACACTCAACATCAGAACTAATGATAAGCACAGACTGCTAAATCTAGTAATTAGTTCAGGACTAGGTGATTTAAACATCTTCATGAATTTGTTTTTAAGCATACTTTTGCTCCACTGATTTTTTGAGTACCGAAATTAACTAATAAACTCAATCTAAAGGTAGCGATTACACTACTTACTCACCAACATTAATACTGTTGAAAAAATGTCAATGTGAAATAGATTAAAAATTTATTGCATGACAAAAATAAAACATTAAATCAATGTACTTGATTTGTCACGCAAATTCTATTACAACAGTATATCCACACAATATTGGTATTCTAAACTACTTTTTTGTTAAATTGACTAATTACATTAGCGTTTTAAAATTTGTTTACAGGCAGACTTTTGGAAGTAGTTGCTATTAACTGATTTTTTATGATTTTATTGAAAATTGATTTTATACAGATTAACTTTAGGTGATTTACTTGTTAATCAATAATTTGAAATAGCATTCATTAATCTTAAATACTTTTTTCTGCGATAGATATAAATACAAATCATGTTAATGATCTAATGATTGCAATTTTATAAATTATTGAAAGCTGCTACATTTCAAGCCTAAATAGCTATTAGAATTATCATCTCCAGATAGTTTTGTCATTTGAGCTAAAATTCACTACACAATATTTAAGACAGTAAGTAATTGCCAAGTAAAAACACTAAGAATAATGTCTCTATCGTCTGCAAAGGCTGAGGAATGGAAATCATCACAAATGTCGCCAATCCGTCTAATCAGAGCATTGATAGTAAGAGCTGCTTCAAGCTGCCCATTATCAATTAGGAGGTAGTAATACCAATTCACGAAGATGTAGCAATACTTTCGTGAGTTAAAACCCAAACCCAGTAAGGATCTTAAAAACATAAAATGGCTTCGCTATTTTGTGTTTTGGCATAATTTACCTAGATAGTCTATGTATACTGTATACATAAAAAGTTGATATGGCAATATTTAGCCAAAAAGAATAAAGGCGACGCTTTGCGTCGCCTTTATTCTTTTTGGTTAGGTAGTGCGTTTAGCACTGAATTGTCGTAAAGTCTGACTCGTCGCCAAAATCCCTGAGATTAGAGACGGAATAGTTCGGGATAGCAACTGTATGCTTGATACTATGCAAAATTTCTTGTGCTTCAGGTGAATTTACCTGCGCTAAGGCTCTTAAAATAGCGCTGCGAACTGAGCGATCGCGATCTTTTAGGGATTGAGAAAGATAGAAGACAGCATCATGAGTGCCAATTTCCCCCAAGGCTAGTGCTGCGTCACAACGCACATATGCATATTCGTCATCTCGTAGGACTTGAGCAAGCATCGGTACGACCTCCTCCATGCCAATTTGTCCTAGAGTACGGGCGGCGACGCTGCGGGTATGACTAGAAGGATTGCTGAGCATTTTTGCTACAGGCGAAATTGCAGGTCCACCAATATTCTTGAGGGCTTGCACCGCTTGAGACTGAACACTAATATCATTGTCAGTGAGTAACTTTGCTAGGGAATTCGCTGATAGAGGGGATTTAATCTGACCTAGCGCCCAAGCTGCTTCAAAACGAACTGATTTACTACCATGCTCAAGGGCTTCGATTAAGGCGGTAACAGCGAGGGGAGAGCTAATTTGACCAAGGGAGTGAGCAGCATGAACTTTTACCATGTCGTCACTACGTTTTAAAGCTTCAACTAGGGGCGATACCGCAGGTAAACTTGCTCGACTAAGAGCTTTGGCGCTAGCTGCTTGAACTTGAATGGATGGATGACGTAATAACTGGACTAAAGCACTGATGGCTTCTGAACTACCAATCCAACTCAGGGCAGCGGCGGCTTGCCAGTGAATTTGCCGATGAGGATTTTTGGTGGCAGCAATCAAAGGGGCGATCGCTACAGGCGATCGCAAATAACCCAAGGCGATCGCCGCTTTTTTGGATATGGCAACTTCATCGCTTTCGAGACGCTCTAGCAACGCAGGTAAAACATTGTCACGGCAACGAATCAGTTTCTGTAAAGCTAATGAAAATTGGTCAGAACGCACTGCTGCGTCAAACTCAGCCAAAATTGCTGATTCCCCACCCAAATCAGGCGCAGACATTACATAACGATCTTCGGGAAGCGCATATCCGGGAGACACAGGAATCCGATAATCTTCTAACTTAGGTGGAGTGAGTTTAGAAGGAGTAGGGATTGCGGGTAGTTGCGGATCTGGTGCGGTCATAGTGGCTGTGTCCTATTAAGCATTGGTGCATGGTTTAGTCCCGTTACCCATAGCAGTAAACTTGAGTTTTACTGCTTTAGCTTTACATTTTACGAGAAGAGTCCCAAAAAATTTTAAAATGCCTAGTGCTTTATGATGATTGTAAACTCAGAGAATCGTCAAAAGACAGCAATTATAGAGGTTTCGTCGATAACTTTGATAGTTATAGAGATTTTATAAAGGACTGGATAAGCTTCTATAATTGTTAAGCTAAAAGTTAATAATTTATCGATCGCCTTAAATCCTAAAAATTAAAGGAACAGTATGCGTCCTTAATAATCTCTGGGAATGTCAAATAGCGCAACTATGAATCAAATTCTCAGTGCCTTTACTTTGTTTATAAGCCTTCTTGTGGAAGCGATACCATTTTTGTTGATGGGGGTTTTGCTATCAGGGGCTTTACTAATATTTGTAGATGAGCGCAAACTCATCGAACTTTTGCCTAAAAGTCCCTTTCTCGGTGCATTGGCAGGTAGTTTACTGGGATTTATGTTTCCTGTGTGCGAATGTGGCAATGTACCTGTGGCAAGGCGGCTCATCTCGCAAGGTGCGCCAATTTCGGTGGCGGTAAGTTTTTTAATGGCCGCTCCAACGATTAATCCTGTGGTGATTTGGGCAACTTGGACAGCCTTTCGCGATCAGCCTGAAATCGCAGTTTTACGAGTTGTGCTGTCATTTATGATTGCTAACATCGTGGCGATGGTATTTAGCTCTCAAAAGGATGTACGGGCTATTTTGCAACCAAACATTGCGATCGCCTTACCAGCCCCAAAGGTAAAAGCAGGTGCAGTACCTGTGGGGACATTCTTTTTAGGTGAAGATCGCAGTCAACCTTTAGATTTTGCGAGTTATCTATCATCAAACAATCAACAAATCATCACAAAGTCTTTGCCCGATCGCTTAAATCTTTTATTAGATAATACCCTTGCAGAAATGAGAGAATTAGGGGCGATCCTAGTCATGGGTAGTGCGATCGCTGCCATTATCCAAGTCTGGGTTCCACGCGATATTATTGTGGGTTTAGGTCAGGGTCCCGTTAGTTCGATTTTAGCGATGATGACTTTAGCAGCGATCGTTTCGATCTGCTCAACGGTGGATGCATTTTTTGCTCTATCCTTTGCCGCTACCTTTACGGGTGGCTCATTGCTTGCATTTCTCGTTTTTGGCCCAATCATCGATCTCAAGGCGATCGGCTTGATTTTGACTATTTTCAAAAAACGAGCGGTGATCTATATATTTTTACTGACCGCCCAGCTAACATTTTTAAGCTGCCTATTCATCAACTTTCAGATTCGCTAAAGAAAAGCCAAGAACTCAAGTTCTTGGCTAAAAGCTAAAGTCATCTTTAGATGACTGAACAAAATCAACCCGTTTAACCCGTTTCAACGGGTTTTAGCTCTTAGAGAGTGTTTGAGAAGTCTTTTATTTAGAGTAAATTTCTGCTTTTCCCCCCCTTAATCCCCCCTTTGCAAGGGGGGATACTCAGATCCTCCCCCTTTGCAAGGGGGAGTTAGAGGGGGTAAAAACTTCTCAAACACGCTCTTAGCCTGTGCATGGCGTTCGCCATGTGTGTGATAGAG
Organism: Pseudanabaena sp. CCNP1317; assembly: GCF_034931345.1. Lineage (NCBI taxonomy): Bacteria > Bacillati > Cyanobacteriota > Cyanophyceae > Pseudanabaenales > Pseudanabaenaceae > Pseudanabaena > Pseudanabaena sp. CCNP1317. The sequence continues at coordinate 162,917 of NZ_JAYGIF010000002.1, forward strand.
AGAAAGGACTTGGGGCTGAGGACAAATCTTCGCTCTGCGTAAGGTGAGTTACTATATGAGATGGGCAACTTTTATGTTGCTTTTGTTCCAAAGTTATTAAATCAAAGGTTGTTTGTGTCCGTGAGCGAATCTGTACTCGAAACTATCTCCGTTGCTTCTATTCCCAGTGAAATTTTTCCAAATGAAGCTTTAGCCAGCCTCGATCTAACAGATTTTTCGCTTAACTTGCCCGATCCTAATGATGAAGGGTTGGCTGAAGGTCAATTTTTAGCTGAAGTCGATCAGGCTTGGCAAGTGTGCGATCGCTTTGATTTGCAGACCGATATTTGGCGCGGCAGAATTTTACGGACTGTACGCGATCGCGAAAAAGCAAATGGAGAAGGGCGAGGTACAGGATTTTTAAAATGGTTGCAAGAACGGGAAATTAGCAAGTCTCAGGCTTATTCATGGATTCAACTAGCTAATAGTGCCGATACCTTAATGGCGGATGGTCAGCTAGATGCTGATGATATCCGTCAATTTAGTAAGAGAGCTTTTTTGGAAACTGCCCAAGCTTCTACGGAAGTACAGCAATTGATTGTTGATGCGGCGAGAAATGGCGAAAAGATTACTCGTCGCGAAGTTCGGCAACTTTCCGATGAATGGACATCCATGAGTTCTGAGCATCTTCCCGATGAGCTAAAAGAAAAAATTGCCGCCCATACAATTCCCACTCGCTACGTTGCACCCCTAGTACGCGAAATCGATAAACTGCCTGAAGCTTATCAAACTCCACTCAAACAAGCGATCGCTGATGGTTCTGATTTGGATAATATTAAACTTGTCACGGCTGATGCTCAAAGGCTGACTAAATATTTGAATAATACTGGTCAAGTCCAAGCGATCGCTAACCGTTCAGTTAATATCGATCTTGCCCTCGAAGAAGCCCTCAGATTGGGATGCCTCAAACTTGCCTCGGATTTAGTTAGCCAAGCCTCACAACTGGAACAGGCGATCGCTAAGCTGTACAGCACATGGAAGCGTGTCTCGACATCGGCCGATCAGTTATATGTGGAGGCGGGTGCAAGCACACCCAATTTAATCGATTTACTTAATTCCCTTGATTCGTTAGCTAGTCAAAATGTCGCGGTACAGATTGGGAGCGATCGCTCAGGGCGCACAATTCGCTTGCAAATCACCGAAGAAGATCAATAGATGTGGAGATAGAGATTCTCGACTTTTTTCGATCAAATCTTCAGGTAATTGTGTGAGACTCTGCCTTTGGCAGAGTCTCAGTTGAAAACCGCATTGTTTAAGCCATTGCCAAATGCGAAAGCGCTCTTGAAAACCGCTATGTTAAAATCATCAACAATCAAACCTAACTGAGTTAATTATGACTATTACGGTTAGCGCAAAGGCAAACGATCCCCAAAATAGCGTAGAATTCAAGCCAGAAATTGAGTCTGATGTTTGGTTAAAAGCATCTTGGGATAAATTTCTAGCTCTTACTGAAGATCCAAGCTTAGATAAGGCTCGATTTTACTACGACCAGAATTTAATGAGGATTGAAATGTCACCCGTTGGACCAATTCACGCTCATGAGAATGGAGTTGTTTATAAAGTAATTAGCATATTTGCATCGTTTGCAGATATTTGTATTTATGAGTATTTAAATTGTAGTTTCAGGAAAAATGGTGATGCTGAATTTCAGCCTGATATGGTTTTCTATCTTGGCAATGGGTTAAAAATCCCCCCTAGAAATAATGCCATAGTTGATGTGAATGAGTTTGATTTACCGAGTCTAGTTGTAGAAATTTCCGCTACAACTATTCAAGATGATTTAGGTTACAAGAGGTTGCTATACGAACGTTTAGGAATTCAGGAATACTGGGCAGTAAATGCTAGTACATCAGAGGTATTTGCTTTTGCGATCGCTGATGGTCGTAGTGGTAGAATTACAGAGTCACGAGTTCTCAAAGGGCTAGATATATCTAAAGTTGAGGAAGCATTACAGCTAAGTTATGTGCAAGATGATGGTGCAATTACAAAATGGATATTTCAGACTTTTGCCAAATCTTGATCTATGACAAATAGCGATTCTCTACAGCAAGCGCTGAAACAATATTTTGGGTACGAATCTTTTCGGGCAGGGCAGCGCGAGATTATTGAAGCAAGCATGGCGGGGCGCGACACTTTGGCAATTATGCCCACGGGTGGCGGTAAATCGATTTGTTTTCAATTACCTGCCTTGCTCAAAACTGGTGTAACAATCGTCGTTTCACCATTGATTGCTTTAATGCAAGATCAAGTTACGGCGCTCAAAGAAAATGGCATTGGCGCAACTTTTCTCAATAGTACTTTATCAGGAAGAGAGACTAATCAGCGATCGCAAGCTATTTTAAATGGAGCGATTAAGTTAATTTATGTTGCTCCCGAACGTCTATTTGCGGAACAGTTTCTCGAATTTCTGAATATTATTAAAAACAAAATTGGGATTGCAGGATTTGCGATCGATGAGGCTCATTGTGTCTCCGAATGGGGACATGATTTTCGCCCCGAATACCGTCAACTCAGTCGAATTCGGCAAATATTTCCCGATGTACCGATGATTGGATTGACTGCTACGGCAACCGAAAGAGTCCGCGAAGATATTAGCCAGCAGTTAGAACTAAAAAATCCCTATATTCATGTTGCCAGTTTCAATCGGTCTAATCTCTATTATGAAGTTGTTCCGAAGCAAGGTAATGAGCAAACCTATGTCAATCTCTTACGTCAAATCAAGCGCCTACAGGGTTCAGGCATAGTTTATTGCCTCAGTCGCAAGCGCGTCGATGAAATAGCTAGCCGTCTCCAAGAAGATGGTATCGAAGCAATTCCCTATCACGCAGGACTGGGAAATAAAGAACGGGAAGAAAATCAAACTCGATGGATTCGCGACGATGTACAGGTAATGGTCGCAACTGTTGCTTTTGGAATGGGAATCAATAAACCTGATGTAAGGTTTGTAATTCATTACGATTTACCGCGAAATATTGAAGGATATTATCAAGAATCTGGACGGGCGGGACGTGATGGTGAGGATTCTCACTGTACTTTATTTTTGGGCTATGGAGATCTAGAAACGATCAAGTATCTCATCGCTCAAAAGGTCGATCCGCACACTAATGAGCCATTAGAAGCAGAACAGAGAATTGCTCAACAGCAACTCCGTCAAGTTGTAGACTATGCCGAAGGTGTCGCCTGTCGCCGTACAATTCTCCTGCGCTATTTTGGCGAACATTTTCAAGGTGATTGTGCTAATTGTGATAATTGCCTCACACCTAAGCCTATGGAAGACTGGACAGTGGAATCTCAGAAATTCCTGTCCTGTGTGGCAAGGACAAAAGAGCGATTTGGCGCAGGGCATATTATTGATGTATTGCGAGGTTCGCGCAAAGAGAAGGTATTGCAGCATGGTCATGAGAACCTCTCAACCTATGGTATTGGTAAAGATCGCAGTCTTGATGAATGGCGGCAATTAGGGCGATCGCTAATTCATCAAGGGCTATTAACCCAAACCACTGATGGCTATGGCATTCTCAAACTCAATGATCGCAGTTGGGAAGTAATGCGAAACCAGCGGAATGTATTGTTACCAATAGAACGCGATACTGAGCCTACATCTGTTGCTGATCGCGAAAGCGTAAAAGAAAGATCCGTTGATGTGGATATTCTCTTTGAGAGATTGCGACTATTACGCAAAAATCTTGCCGATGAGCAGGAAGTACCGCCCTATGTGATTTTTAGTAATGCGACTCTTAATCAAATGGCTGAGCAGCAACCCACTGATCGCAAAGATTTCGCTAAATTGTCAGGGGTTGGTGCAAAGAAGCTAGAGCAATATGCTGATGACTTCATCGCGATTATTCTCGAACATCATCTCAAATATCCTCCTGCGGAACCTACTGAATCAACTGCATCTAGAGTTAAACAGGAATCTACACCAAAATCAAAACTATCAAAAGCGAGTACACAGCGTGAAACCCTAGCTATGTATGAGAATGGCTTAGATATCGATGAAATAGCTCGCGATCGCGGACTTAAACCCGCAACAGTCTGGACGCATCTCGTCCAATTAATTGAAGCTGGTTATGCAATTAACTGCGATCGCCTTGTGCCACCTGAGCGTCAAACTGTAATTTATGAAGCACTAGATGCGATCGGTGGGGATTCCTTACGCAATCTCTTTGATCACCTGCGCGAGGAATATACCTACGATGAAATTAAAATCATTCGCGCCATTTGGCAAAACGAAAAAGAACCGTTATAGACCTTAAGCATCTTTAAGCATACCTTCTTGCAAAGTCTTCAAAACTGTTTACATATCTCCTGCTAATAAAGCCCCTACATTTAGCCACAATCCCGCAACCTCCTGACTGCGAAAGATTCCCTGCTCATCAGATTGCATCAAAATATATTTTCCATCTTCCAAAACAAACCAATCAATCTCACGATTAATTTTTCAATCGTTACCCTATTCCAAGTATCTACACAACAGCATAGCCTGTATGCTTCCTTACATCAGGCGGATAAAACCCTAAAACAATCTTGTCTTTCGGGACACCTGCTGCTACTAACTCCTCAGTTATACTATCTTCAATTCCATCATAATGAATCCAGATCTTATCATTGATAATTTGTCCATGGAATAAACAACCATGCACTCTTAATCCTTTTTCCCAGCCTTGATCCATTAGTAAAAATTGATTGTGATCTTCGCTGATAATAAGAGTTGTTGTGATATCTCCATATCGATAGGGTATCTGAGTATATTGCTCGAGGATCTTTTTTAAAAGATTTTGGTATTCAACTAGAGTTTCCATTGTACTATCTCCTCCTTTTCTGAATCAAATATGACTAGCCTCAAGTCAGTTTCATTAAGCATAAGCTGACCAATTTCTTCCGAGAAAATTTCGCTAAACACAAGGCGAGTTATTGCTAAATATATTACCCTGTCTGGTTCTTGCTGAGCTAAAACTTTGGAATACAGTATAAATTGTCCTACAGCCTGTTCTAAATCATGAAGTGGTGATGGATTAAGGAATCTCTTAATTTCAATAGCAATTTTTTGTCCCTCTCGTTCGGCTGCTAATAATTTCTCTGCACCTAAATCTACTAAAGCTTTCCGACGACCAATTTTCAAAGTCAGAGGATCGTTTGTAATCTGCCAACCATCCTTTTGTAAAGCTGTTCTCACAGTACTATGGTAAATGTTTTTTGCCACTTTAGAACCTATGTATATAGATGGAATTATAGCTCTAATTCTGCCATTGTTGAGGATCGAGGCGATAGTATCTTTGTAGGAGTTCATAAAGAGATGGATGCTTTTGGCTTAACTGTTTTGGCTTCTCGAAGAATGTCTCCGTTGCCACTGCAAAAAACTCCGCAGGATTAGTTGCACCATAACTATCGAGGATTGTCTTTTGACCATTTTCGACGCGATCGCATAGTTGCAAATATTCCGCCGACATTACCTGCTTCCATATCTCATAATCCAATGCTCGCGCTAAAATTGGCACACCTTCCGCTTGCCCATCCTCTTGATCAAGCTGATGCGCGAACTCATGCAAAATCACGTTATGTCCATCTTTCCAATTGCGAATATCTTGCTGAACTTGTTCCCAAGAGAGAACTAATTGATCCCTTGTCCATGACTCTCCTAATCTGGCGACACGACGTTCTTCTACCACATAGCTATTCATTGTTAGCTCATTTACAATATAAGCATGGGGATATACGAGAATCGATCGCAGGTTGGGGAAGTAAGTTTTGCGATCGCCAAATAACAACAAACAAGCGATCGCGGCGATCGTGACTTTAATCTCTTCTGTAATTTGCAATCCTAGACAGCCAATAAATTGCTTCTCTTTCAGAAATACTTGTATATAGCCGAGTAATTCTTTTTGCTGCTCAGAAGTCAAATCCCTATAAATAGAAAGATTACTTTCGATAATGCTTAACCATGACTTAGGAAATTGCTGCGCCATGAGGCGATCGCGTTGCCACTTCACAAACAATGGATAGCACAAAATTCCTATGGCGATCGCACTGATCACAATAGAAAAGATAATTGCTACAACATTTGGAGGAACCACTGAGGTGAAATTAGTTAAAAAATAAAGAACTAATTCTTTGTGGCGCGGCGTAGCCGCGCCACAAAGAATTAGTTCTTTATTTTACTGCTAGTCACTAGGTAAAGAATTAGTTCTTTATTTTACTGCTAGTCACTAGGTAAAGAATTAGTTCTTTATTTTACTGCTAGTCACTAGGTAAAGAATTAGTTCTTTATTTTACTGCTAGTCACTAGGTATTGATGACAACAAGCGTTTATTAACTAAAAGATTTATCGTGGGAATCTCGCGCAAAATAAAGTAACATCGCTTAGAATGACTTTAGAAAACTAAACATTTGCCATCACACCTATGAAAGCTATTTGGATGTTAGCGGCGATCACAGGCTTATCAGTTGGAATTACTAGCTGTGGTGCAGCTAAAGATGCAACTCAAGCCCAGACCCAAAGCCAAAAACCATCTACAGCCGTAGATGTGGCGATCGCTAAGTTTGATACTCTCCAAGCTGGGACAGAGTACACAGGCACAACTGCACCAATCAGAGAAGTGTCGGTCAAATCGCGATTGGAAGGGCGTTTGCTAGATTTAAATGTAGATGTCGGCGATCGCGTTGCCGCAGGACAAGCAATCGCCCAATTGGATGATGCAGTTCTATCTGCAACTGTGCTACAAGCTGAAGCAGAAGTTGCGGCAAGGGAAGCAGAAGTGTCGCAAGCAAGTGCGGGTGTGGGAAATGCTCGCGCCCAAGTAGAACGAGCCAGACTGGAATATCAACAAGCACAAGCTGATGCGAATCGCTTCACCCAATTGGCTAAAGATGGAGCCGTATCTTCCCAAACTGCGGAAACTGCAATTACCCGTGCGCGAACTGCCGAGCAATCATTGCGATCGGCGGAGCAGCAAGTCAGTCTTCAGCAACAAACGGTGGGAGCAAGTTCACAAAGAGTTCTAGCTCAAGAAGCCATCAGATTAAGGGAACAGGAGCGTCAATCCTATACTACGATTACTGCACCAATTAGTGGTGTTGTGTTAGAGCGAGTAAGTGAAACTGGCAATCTTCTATTCGCAGGGAATGACGTTATAAAATTAGGTGATTTTAGTCAAGTTAAGGTAATTGTGCTGATTTCGGAACTGGAAATTAGTAAGGTTCGTTTAAATCAATCGGTTGACGTGCGATTTGACACATTCCCCAATCAAAAGTTTACAGGAACAGTAAGAAGGATTTCACCAGTAGCTGATCCCGTAGCCCGTCTCATCCCAGTGGAAGTTGTAGTTCCTAACCGTGACAATAAACTGGGTAGCGGTCAATTAGCGAGAGTGCAGTTTTCAAGTAGTCAGGCTCGCCAGATTGTGATCGCCGAAACTGCTCTAGAAGCAGCAGGACGACCGACTCAAGCACCTAAAGATGCAAATACCCAGCCTAATCAACAAGCAAGGCCGAAAACAGATACCAAGTCTAATGCTAATGGTGCTGAAAAAGGAAAGCCGAAAACTGGCTCAGTTTTTGTGATTACGGGTGATCCGAAAGAGCCAAAAGTGGCGGCGCGGAAGGTTACTCTTGGCGATCGCCGTGATGGCAAAGTTGTGATTCTCTCTGGCTTGCAAGAAGGCGATCGCATTGTGGTTAGGAGTGGTGGCAAGTTACAGGATGGTGATGCTGTCAAGCTCAGCGTGTTATCGGAATCTTCTAAGTAATTTAGATCCCCCCCAGCCCCCCTTGTAAAGGGGGGAGAATCAACTGAATTTTCTTCTTCCCCCTTTACAAGGGGGATTGAGGGGGATCTCTTAGAGCTTTTGACTATAGGAAGTAATTCTTAAACAGTTTCTTACATCATTATTTTTAGAAGGTAACTATGAGCAACCAAAACTCGTCCAGTCCCAAGCCGACAGGATTTAGTATCAGCGCCACAGCAATTCGCCGCCACATCGGGACGCTGATGCTGACGATCGCTATTTTTGTGATGGGCGCATTTTATGTAACGCGATTACAAGTGGATTTGCTACCATCAATTGTTTATCCCCGTATCGGCGTACAGATTGATGTTCCGGGGGTGTCTCCAGAGGTCGCCATTACCGAAGTCACCAAACCTCTAGAAGAATCGCTGGCCCTTACTGAAGGTGTGAATCAGCTTTTTTCGCGTACTCGCGAAGGACAAGTGCGAGTTGATTTGTTTTTTGAAGCAGGTAGTGATGTTGATCAGGCTCTTAATGACGCTGTTGCTAGTTTCAACCGTGGGCGGAGTCGTCTCCCTGATGTGGTTGAGAATGAAAGAATTTTTAAATTTGATCCGTCCCAACTTCCGATCTATGAGTTTGCACTCACATCACCTTCCTTGTCATTGCCAGAGTTGCGGCTATTCGCGGATGAGGAGTTGGGGCGGGAACTGGCAATCGTACCTGGGGTTGCAGGTGTTGACGTGGTTGGTGGGGTAAAGGAAGAAGTAAAGGTGAATCTCGATCTGCCACGATTACAGTCAGCAGGTGTCAGCGTTAATGATGTTTTGAACGCATTGCGCGATCGCAATATTGATGTTTCGGGTGGGCGGTTACGCAATGGTGCAGTGGAGCCACTGACTCGGGCGATCGGTAAGTTTAAAAATGCTAAAGAACTAGAAAATTTATCCTTTGTTGTCAGTAATCCTACAGCTACGACCCCGCCTAGGCAAGTCTATTTGCGAGACTTTGCGGAAATCATTGATAGTACTGAAGAACAGAGGGTTTTCACTACTTTAAATGGACAGGAAGCGGTGCGGCTACTAGTAACTAAGCAACCCGACGCAAATACGATTGAGGTCGTTGATCGCGTCAAGGAAAAGATTGCCACACTTCAGGAAAATGGCTTGATTCCCAGTGATGCTGAACTAACAGCCACCATTGATGAGTCAAGACTGATCAGGGCTTCGGTCACCAACGTGGCTTGGTCGGGGATTATTGGAGCGGGCTTAGCAGCGATCGCGGTATTTTTATTTCTAGGATCGTTACGCCAGACATTAATTATTTCTCTTGCAATTCCCTTAGCGACCCTTGCGGCGGTCATCTGTATGGGTATTTTTGGTTTCTCTCTGAACCTATTCAGTTTAGGAGGACTCGCTCTCGGCGTGGGTATTGTCGTGGATAACTCGATTGTGATGTTAGAGAACATTACCGTCGGCATTGCCAAAATCCGCAAGCGTAATGGTGGTGAAGTTGGTTTTGACGAAATTATTGACCAATCACAGGCGAATAGTACAGAAATTGAATCAGCCCTAATTGCTTCTACTAGCACCAACCTTGTCGTAATTTTCCCATTCTTACTGTTAGGTGGATTTCTCTCTCTACTATTCAATGAACTAATTCTTACCATTAGCTTTGCCGTAGGTGCTTCGATTGTGATTGCGGTAACTGTTGTACCAATGCTAGCTTCGCGACTATTAGCAATCCCTTGGTCGAGTCGTTTAAATGAATCTTGGTTTATGCGCGGATTTGAGCGTCGTTTTGCGGCAGCTACTCTGGGCTATGCAGGATTTTTAGCAAGGATTGTCCATTATCGTCTCTTGGTTGTAATTGCATTGTTTGCGATCCTTGGCGGTGGCGGCTTTTTGATGGCGCGACAACTTCCCCAAGAAATCATCCCTCAAGTTAAAACAGGTGATGTCAGTGTCAATGCTCAATTTCCAGCAGGGACAACCCTTGCCCAGAACATTAAGGTGATGGAGCTAGTTGATGAGATTTTGCTCAAGCAACCTGAAACAGCCTACTCATTCGCAACTATTGGTGGTGGTTCATTTGGCAATAACGTTACTGCTAATCCTTTGCGTAGTGGAAGCACAGTTACACTTAAGCCAAAAGCTAACCTGACTGGCTTTGTGCGTAACGTTAATCGAGAAATTGCCAAACTCAATCTCGCAGGCATAAGAGTACGGGTTAATCCTGGGCAAGTGCGCGGGATTATCGTCAACAATTCCCCTGTACCCAGAACGGATATTGATGTCGTTTTGCAAGGTAGTAATCCAGATATATTGACGCAAGCAGGTTTAGAAGTTCTAGGAGCCTTAGAGAAGTCAGTCAAAGGCGCAACCTTCCGTCCTGATACCGATGCTCGTCAGCCTGAAGTCCAAATTGTTCCTGATTGGGAACGTCTGCAAGCATTAGGACTATCCACCCAAGCGATCGGTTCCATTCTGCAAACTGCAATTACAGGTTCAGTCCCAACGCAATTACAACGCGGCGATCGCCTTGTCGATGTGCGGGTACAGCTTGATCCTGAGTTACGCAAAAACTCTTCGCAATTGCAGCAAGTCCCTTTGTTTGTCAGCAATAATCGTCCAGTCCGCCTCGCTGATGTGGCAACTTTGCGGGAAGGTCGCGCCCCAGGAGAGATTCAACGAATTAACCAACGTCAGGTTTACCTAGTTCTCGGTAGTGTGGAGCGCGGCGCAAGTCTGAGTGACGCTCTCAAACAAACTGAACAGGCGATCGCGGAAATTAAGTTGCCCGATGGTGTCACCGTATTACCTAGTTCTGCCAAAGCTGCTAATGAAAATTTATCAAAATCCTTTGGAGTATTAGGATTACTTGCCTCATTCCTCGTATTTGTGGTGATGGCAGTACAGTACAACTCATTGCTCGATCCACTTGTGATCATGCTGACAATTCCCCTTGCACTGGCTGGCGGTGTTGTGGGTCTATACGTGACCAATAGCTCGATCAATGTGATGGTAGTCATCGGCGTAATCTTGCTGATCGGGATTGTGGTTAACAATGCGATCGTCCTAGTTGAATTGGCGAACCAAATCCGTGAAGAGGAAAAATGTAGTCGGATTCAAGCCATGTTAAAAGCTGCACCTACACGCCTCCGCCCGATCCTGATGACTACGATTACAACTGTAGTTGGTGCATTTCCGCTAGCTCTAGGGGGTGGCGATGGCGGCGAGTTTTTGCAACCTCTAGGAATTGTGATTTTCTCAGGTTTAGCCCTTGCCACAGTGCTGACCTTATTTCTAATTCCTTGCTCCTATGTGCTTTTGCATGAGTTTAGCTGGGCAAAAGTGAGTAAGTTAGTACCAATTAAGACCTCATCAAGAGATTAATTCAACGTCAGTTCGACAAAAGATGAGATTGGGGCTTGGTCTCCAAGCCCTCTTTCTAACTTAACGCCAGTTCGATATTGCCATTTGCGTCGTGCTTCGCACGACGCAAATGGCAATATCGAACTCACTATATCTTGCATTGCTATGTGACTTCAGTCATAACAATAGCAAAGCAGAAAATGGATAAGTCATTTTCTGCTTTGCTTATGAAGTTGCGATTGAAGGCGATCGCAGTTCTAATCCCAAAACTTGCGTATGCTCACCCCTTGCTTGAGTTACCCCAATAGTTCGTTCTGAGGCTTCGATCATTGGGCGGCGCAGACTGACCACGATAAATTGGGCGAGGTTAGCTTGCTTCCGTACCATCTTCGATAGACGTTCCACATTCGAGCCATCGAGGAACATATCTACCTCATCAAAGGCATAGAAGGGGGACGGGCGATAGCGTTGCAAAGCGAAGATAAAGCTGAGGGCAGTGAGAGACTTTTCGCCTCCAGACATAGATGCAAGATGCTGAACTTGTTTGCCTTTGGGATGAGCAACGAGAGTCAGCCCACCACTCAGAGGCGCATTGGGATTTTCTAGTTGCAGATAGCCATCACCGTCGGAAAGTTCGGCAAAGATCTCTTTGAAATGACCATTGACAGCATCAAAGGCTTGCATGAAAGCGCGTTGACGTAAAGTTGTGAAGTTCTCAATTCTGATTAAAAGTTCAGTACGTTCTTGATTAAGGGTTTCCAGACGGTTACTAAGTTCCTCAAGGCGTTGGGATGTCGCTTCGTATTCAGAGATCGCCATCATATTGACTGGCTCCATGGACTGAATGCGCTTGAGCAATCGACGTTGCTCTAGTTGTAACTGTTCGAGAGTCATGGTTTCAGGAACTTCAGGAACAATGTCAGGAAGTTCTATTTGATCGAGTTGTTCCGTGAATTGAACAATTTGCTGTTCGAGTTCAGTTTGACGTTCGCGATTTTTTTGGAGTTGCCATTGCTGCTGTTGTTGTTGTTGTTGCTGAGTACGCAGCGATCGCTCACAGGCATCACGTTCTTGTTTGGCGGAGCCAATGGTTTGTTCGAGAACTTCCAAGCGAGATTGATAGGAGGCGATCGCTGCTTCAGTTTGTTTGATTTGATGCTGAATTTGTGAAGTGCTATTAATTAGTTCGGCTTGGGTGCTGCGTAATTCTTGGAGACGAGTTTGACGTTGCGCCATTTTCTCCAATGCTAATTTATGCTGATTTTCTAATTCTCCTAGCTGTTGCTTGGCTGTCCGCAGTTCAATTTCCGCACTATTGAGCAGAGCTTCTTGACCTTGTAGAGCATCTTGAGCTTGGAGCCAACGGGTATGGGTTCCCGATTTTTCGAGTTCCGTAAGTTCGGCACGCTTGACTAAAAGTTTTGCTTCTAGTTCAGCAATATTGCCATCAAGGGTACTTAATTGGGACTGTCCAATTTCAATGGCGGCGCGGGTTTTTTGAATTTGATCTTGTAAGCGAGAGCGATCGCGACTGTTGCGTTCGATTTGTTCGTAGATGCGATCGCGTTGGAGTTGGGCTTCGCGATGAGTCGTCCTTGCTGCTTGCAATTGCTCTTCATATTTAGCAATTCCCGTTAATGCACCACGCAAACGTTGGTTCAGTCGCGCTAACATCTGATCGATTTCCAACAGGCGATCGCGTAGTTGCTTTGTTTCCGAAGATTCCGCAGGTTTAGTATTGCCAAAATGAAGACTGGTATGTAGGGGAGCGCTACCACCTGTCATCGCGCCTGATGTTTCCAGAATTTCTCCTTCTAATGTCACCATACGGTATTTACCGATATGAAATCGCGCTTGGTCAAGATGCTCAAATACAAGGGTATTCCCAAATACGAAGGAGAATACATCTTGATAGCGATCTTCGTAGGTGACCAGATTGAAGGCGTAGTCGATCGCCCCTAGCTTTTGTGCTTCAGTACGCGAAGGAAACCTAGCGGATTGTAATTTGTTTAGAGGTAAGAAGGTAGCTCGACCTGCGCGTTCGCGTTTAAGCAGTGCGATCGCCTCGGCAGCAACCGCATCATTTTCAACCACCAAGTTTCCTAAGCGTCCACCTGCACAGATTTCTAGAGCCAATTGATAGCGAGGTTCCACCAGTCCCAACTGAGCGACTAATCCATATACCCCCGACAGATCCGCTTCGATTACTACCTGTGAAGCTTTTGTTCCCTGTACTTCGCGGCTAGCCTGTACTTGAGCCTCCAATTTATCAAGTTGGCGAGTTTTGACGCGCTGTTCTTGAGTAATTCGGTCAATAGTCTCATTTTGAAGTTGTACTTCTAATTGAGCCTCGGCAAGATTTTTGGCTAGAGTCTGTACTAAAGTCTCGGCTCCACTTACTTCTACTTCTTGCAGGCGTAGAGCATCTTCAAGGGACTGGTTGGACAACATGTCAACTGCATAGCGACCTTCGCCAGCCATGACTTCTTGCAGTTCACGCTCCTGTGATTCCAATTGAATAGAGCGTTGGTTAAGAACTTCTCGAAGTCGAGTTTGCTCTTGCTTTTGGGGATCGAGTTCTGCTTGGGCTTGATCGACATCCTGACGCAATTGTGTTTGTTGGCGCACCCATTCCGATGAAGCCGAGGCGATCGCTTGAACTTCCTTGCGATATTGTGAAACAATCGATGACTGTTGATCACGGGATTTTTCGGTAGTAATTACCGATTCTTCTTTAAATTGCTTTTGTGATTCTAGTTCTTCAGCTTCACGCAAGAGTCGATCAATTTCCTCTTGGGTGCTGACAATATGGTTTTGATTGTTTTGATAGGAGCTAGTCAGAGATTGCTGCTGACGTTGTAAACCGCGTAGTTCCGCCTGTTGTGCCGATAAGTTACTAGAAACCGAGAGGTATTCTTCTTCACCGAGAGTATGGACGCGATCGCTTAATTCATTAAGTTGGACAGTGCCTGTCTCAATCACCTGCGATAGTTCGGCTAGAGACTTTTCTAAATTGCTGCATTGTTCCTTATTATTAACCAGTTCAACATTGCGAAGCGATTGCTGATAGAGGATCTCACGCTGTTGAAGAACTGCCTCCGAAGCTTCCATCCGTTCGTATTCTAGTCGTAGCGCCTTATATTTTTCAGCTTTAACGCGATCGCCTTTTAGTTTCTCTTTATTGGCAATTAGTTCTTGCTCAACTATCCGAAATCGCTCTTCCTGAGCTTTGACATCATCCAACTTATCTTTGGCGGTAGCAATTTTGCGATCAAATTCACCCACTCCTGCTAATTCGTCAATAATTTCTCGACGCTCTCGTGAATTCATCGAGATAATGCCCGTTACATCCCCCTGTAAAACAACGTTATAACCTTCAGGATAAATACGGAATTTAGCTAATTGTTCATGTAACTCACTTAAATTACAAGGAGTTCCATTGATGTAATAAGTAGAAGTGTAAGTCCCCTGACTAGTAACCCGTAACTTTCGCATCACCGTCCATTCACCCACAGACTGCCCCTCTGCTGTAGGTATTTCTACGCCTTCAGCCTGTAAAGCCGTCACTTCAGCCTCTTCAAGAGCAAAGGTAACCGTAACGATCGCCTCGACCATTCGACCTTTTTTACTATGGGCTTGGTTTACTAAGTCTGGTAAGCGATCGGCTCGCATCCCCTTTGAACCTGCAAGTCCTAGCGCAAACAGCAATGCATCAAGAATATTTGACTTACCCGAACCATTGGGACCTGAAACAACCGTAAACCCAGTCATCAATGGGATGGACACAGTTGAGCCAAAGGACTTAAATCTGGTGAGTTCTACATTTTTAATGTACATATGCAATATACGCGATAGTGATATGCGAGTTTTGGTCTGAAAGAAAGTGCCAATACGTTATCACAACTTGGCAAAAATGGCATAGATATTCTCAAAACCCAAAAGAGTAATGACAACGCTTCGCGTTGTCATTACTCTTTTGGGTTTTGAGATGCTTTAGCTCTGACGATTAATTTCTTGTAATAACCATTCGTCAACTGGCTGACCATCTTTACGAGTAAGTTCTATTTCTATGATTACTGGAAAATTGGAGCCGACGGGAGCCATTTTTTGATGGAAGCGAATTACATAATCCTTAGAATTATGATTGCGCTCTTTGAGCCAGTCTTGAACTTTTAGTTCTGCAAATAATGATTGACCTTGCTCAAACATTCTTGCAACTTGCATTCTGATTGTAAAAGGATTGACTTGTGGCATAAAATTCTCCATCCATCCATAACAGGCGATACTTTAATGAAGTGTGGCGCGGAGCGCCGCACTTCATTACTTATTTTTTTAATACCAGATAATACAACTCACCGTCACCCTTGATCAGTCCAGCCCTTTGTTTAGCCCGATCGCCAGTACCCATAAAAATATCCACACGCCCCGCTCCCCGAATTGCGCCGCCAGTATCTTGATCAAGGACAAAGCGCTGTACTTGTCGGAGTTCAAGTTTGCCAGTGGCGGGATTTTCAAAGGGAATTTCGGTACGGATCAAGGCAATACCTCCAGAGGGGAAAATCTTTTTGTCGGTGGCAATTGATCGCTCGGTAATGACGGGCGTTCCTATACTGCCAGTTGCTGGTCTGCCATTGGTCTCGCGAAAAAAGACAAAACTAGGATTGCGATTTAGGTACATGACTAAATCTTGGGGATTTTTTTGGAAATATTCGAGCATGGTTTGTAAAGTCACATCTTCGAGACGCATTTTGCCATCACGGACTAGCTCAGCCCCAACAGAGCGATAGGGTTGATTAGTTTTACCCGCATAGCCCACGGTCAATAGGTTGCCATCGGGTAATTCAAATCTCGCCGATCCTTGCACATGTACTAAGAAAGCCTGAAAGCGATCGCTTAACCATGCTATTTCCAATCCTGCTAACCGCTTACTACCTTCGAGCATGGCGCGGGTGGGATGGGGCGATCGCCATTGAGCAAAGTCAGCAGGCAGACGATAAAGAGGATATTTAAACTCCTCAGTGCGAGTACGACTCGCCTTGTAAACTGCTTCGTAATAGCCCGTAAACTGTACGCTGCCTTTGCCATCACGTCCAACAGACTGATAGAGATCAAATTCACGATTCACGGCTTGCTGTAAATCTTTAGCAGTGCGAGATACCTGCACGAGGCGGCGAAATCTCACCAAACTACGCTCCATCAGATCTTGACTAATTCCTGCCACAGGATAACGTTTAGCAGCCGATGGAGTACGAATATATTGAATGCTGTGATCGATCGCTTGCAACAGATTTTGGCGATCGCTTTCTAAAAGATCGTCCGTAATATCAAGGGTAAGCGGATTAACCGCCCGTGGAGACATCGGCACTATGGCTTGGGCAAGTTTCAGCTCGGCTGCTTCGGCAGGGCTTTGAAAATGGGCTTGCATATAGCAAGGTGGCACGGCACAGATCAGCCCGACCCAAGTTGCAAATAAGATATCCCCACCCCGATATAAGGTCGATCTCCAAGACCTCTGCTTTGGCGATCGCTTGGTCTTGCCTAATTGGTCATATTTATTTTTGCCGAAACTATGAGAACCAATCACCCTTAAAAACTCCTCATTAAATAGTCTTTGCTAATCAACAATCCAAAACCCGAATATTAAATGAGCGTAAAGCACTCATTTAATATTCGGGTTTTATTTGACTTGCTCATCATACTTGACGTTAATACTAGCCTTTTGTTCATACAAACGATTGAGCCAACTGGGATCAATGTTGAAGTGATAGCACATTTTTAGCAACTGATTGAGCATAGCATGACGATATATTCCCCTCTGGTGAAATCGTCTTGCTGAGGTAATCACCTTACCTTGAGCCATTACAGGCTTCGAGAATTTGCTGAGGCGATCACTTAACACCGTGTCCTCAAAAATATCTAGATCAGGGACATTTCCAATTTCAGCTAAAACTCGACGATTAATAAATGGGCAATGATCGAGATAGACAATCCCTTTTTGCTTAACACGCACATGATTAGAGTACCAAGACGTAAAATGCAGTAACCAATGGGAAAAATCAAAACTATGACAAAATGCACCCCAATCACCACCAGAGCCTAAACTCTGCTCAATTAGTTGTATAGCTATACTTTCTGGCAAAAGTGTTGCAGGATGATGTAACAAAATAATATCCCCTGTACTGACAGCAATCCCCTCATTTAGTCTTTGGGCGCGGTTGTTGGCAAGCGATCGCACAACTTGGATTTCAGGCGATCGGGCTGCATAATTTTCTAAAATTAGCTCAGTTCCATCATTACTGGCACTGACCACTGCAATAATTTCTTTTTCACAATTTGGGGGAACTAATTGATTAACTAAGTTGTCGAGAATTCGGTCTAAATACCCATGCCGAATTTCATTGAGACAAGGCAGAATTATGGACAAGCGCATATAGTTTATATAGCAAATCTCAAACTAATTAAGTACGAGATTATTCTGTCGCCAAAAACGGGGAATAATCTTATATATAGTGATCACTATAGCAATCCTAAATAGGTTGTGAGAGAGCGCCCCGAAGGGGCGCTCTCTCACAACCCTCAAAATCTTACAACTCATTTAGGAGTGCTATATATATGATAACAACAACGTTAAATAGATGTTTATTATGACAAATCAAAACTTAATGCAAACCGAATCGATTGAGCAATCTGAAGATTCTCAACAGGTTGGTAATGCCTCTATTCTCATCGTTGACGATACTATTTATAATATCCAACTTTTATCGTTGATGTTAATTAGACAAGGCTATAAAGTACAACAAGCTACTAGTGGGTTAGAAGCATTAGATAAAGTTAATGAACAATTACCTGACATAATTTTACTAGATATTCGGATGCCAGACTTAAATGGCTATGAAGTATGCACAAGATTAAAAACTAATCCAGCAACTAAAGATATCCCAATTATTTTTATTAGCTCAATCGAAGAGCCATCTGAAAAAGTAGAAGCATTCTCTGTAGGTGGGGTAGACTATATTAGTAAACCGTTTCAGCTAATTGAAGTTTTAGCTCGTATCGAAACCCATTTGCGCCTATGTTCATTACAAAAAAAGCTACAAGAGCAGAATGAACAGTTACAACTTTCGGCGGAGGTATTGTCGCGATCGCTTAAGCATGAGCGCGAACTTAGTCAAATGAAAACAGACTTTATATCCGTAGTTTCCCATGAATTTCGGACACCGCTAACAACGATTCAAAGTGCATCAGAGCTTCTAGAATATTACGAATGGACAAAACAAGAACAGGTAGAACAACTGCATCAAATTCAATCAGAAGTTAAGCATATGACGGCTCTGATGGAAGATGTATTATTTCTGAGTCGAAGTAATACCAATAAAGCAAAACTAACTCTTATTCAATTTGACCTTTTAAGCTTTTGTAGTCAAATTCTACGTCAGATGCAAAGGACTTTTGCCCAAGACTATACTCTTAATTCATCTATATACATATCTTCAAGCAGAAGTGTTGAATGATAGAAAAAAGCTAGAAAAACACGCTTCTAATTTGATAAATTAGAAGCGTCAAAACAAAAAATAATGTTAACAATGTTATCTAACTTCCCTAAGATTGTCAAACAACTACTC